>NZ_JBTNDV010000012.1:0-135419 GCF_054510815.1 Arthrobacter glycogeni | reverse complement strand
CGGCATCAGGGCCAGCACCAAAATCGGCGTCAGGCCCGCCACCAACAAAGGCACCAGCAGAGGTGTCAGCGGAGGTGTCAGAAGAAGCATCAGCAAAGGCATCAGCGGAGGCGTCGGGTGGATCACCTACCGGGGCAGTCCACACCGCGCTGACGCCCAACGGACCCCCAGGACCATACCCACCAGACGTCCCGCCTGAAGACCTGCCGGGCGCCCCCGCGGACGTGTTCGCGGACCGACCATTGGAGGTCTCATCGGACGCACCCGCAGACGTATCGGTGGGCCCTCTACTGGGGGCGGGACCCGGACCGGATTCGGGAACGAATCCCGTTCCGGTAGGAGAAGCTGTACTGCTTTTCATACCCCCATTCCATCACCCGCCACTGACATTATTAGGGCCCAAACCCGGTGCACAGAAAAACTTTCTGAACTATTTTTCAAGGTCCGGTCACAGCCCACCGGGGGCGTGCACAAAACCCCACAACCCACCCACCGGGGCGTTAGATCGGGCGCCTCACTAGCCCGATAACCCACCACAACTAACCCTTCGGCGGGTTGGGGGATCGGTCGGCGGGTTGGGGTCTCAGGGGTCTCAGCCATCTCCGGAGTCTCAGGGTCTCGACAGTGTCCTGCTGCACCAGGACACCCCAGCTCGATCTACCGGACCTTTCACCCTGGCGGGCCCGAGTGACACGCTGGTGCACCGACCGAGGCAAGGTGAGCCCTACCTACCCCGGGTCGGGCCCCGCGGAGACCTGCCCGGCCGGCGCTGAATCGGTGCGCCTGCTGGTGGTAGATGACCACCCGGTGGTGCGTGCCGGACTGATCAACCTGCTCTCCTCCGACCCCCGCATCGTGGTCGCCGCCGAGGCAGCCAACGGGGAGGAAGCGGTTGCCGCAGCGATCGCCGTCGCTCCCGACGTCGTCCTCATGGGCCTGCGCATGCCGCTTCTGGATGGAGCTGACGCAACCGCCCGCATTCTCTCGACGCAGCCGGGCACCAAAGTGCTGGTATTGACCACCTACGACGGCGACTCCGATATTGTGCGGGCCGTCGAGGCCAGCGCCGTGGGCAATCTGCTCAAAGACACTCCCGGGGACACAATCATCAGCACCATGTTCGCCGCGGTCCGCGGTGAGACGGTCCTCGCACCGCCAATCGCAGCGAAGTTGGTGTCCCGGATGCGAGCACCTGCGCCGCCGGCGCTGTCTCCGCGCGAACCGGGGGTGCTGCAGTGCGTAGCCCGGGGGCTGAGCAACCCCGACATTGCCGCGCGGCTCTACATCGCGGAGACCACAGTAAAGACCTATCTGCTGCCCATTTTCGCCAAACTGGACGTCGATGACCAGACACGGGCCGTGGTCGTGGCGATGGGATGCGGAATCCTCGACAGTCGGGCTCCCGGGCCCCGATAGAGCCCTGCCGCTCAATGTGTGTTTAGAATCATAGTTGAGCTCAATGGGGCGCTCTGACCTGTTCACCCTCCCCAATCTGCAAGGACCCGGCTCGCCATGAAAATCGGAATACTCACCAGCGGCGGCGATTGTCCTGGACTCAACGCGGTGATCCGTGGGGCGGTCCTCAACGGCATCAAAACCCACAACCTTGACTTCGTCGGGTTCCGCGACGGCTGGCGTGGAGTGGTGGAGGGTGACATCATCGACCTCCCGCGCAGCGCCGTCCGCGGTATCTCCAAGCAGGGCGGCACCATTCTGGGGACCTCCCGCACCAACCCCTTCGAGGGGAACGGTGGACCCGACGCGATCAAAGCCACCCTTGAACGGCTCGGCATCGACGCGATGATCGTCATCGGCGGTGAAGGCACCCTCGCTGCCGCCAAGCGGCTCACCGACGCCGGCCTGAAAATTGTTGGAGTCCCCAAGACCGTCGATAACGATCTCGACGCCACCGATTACACCTTTGGCTTCGACACCGCGGTGCAGATCGCCACTGAGGCCATTGACCGGCTGCGCACCACCGGTGAGTCCCACAGCCGGTGCATGGTAGCCGAAGTGATGGGACGCCACGTGGGCTGGATCGCCCTGCACGCCGGGATGGCGTCCGGCGCCCATGCCATCCTCATCCCTGAGCAGCAGACCAGCCTGGAGCAGATCGCCGAGTGGGTGACCGAGGCCAATCATCGTGGCCGTGCGCCTCTCGTGGTGGTCGCCGAAGGATTCGTCCCCGATCACCTGGACCAGGCCCACTCCGAGCGCGGCCTCGACACGTTCGGCCGGCCACGGCTCGGCGGGATCGCCGATCAGCTGGCCCCGGAAATCGAGTCCCGCACCGGAATCGAAACCCGCGCCACGGTGCTGGGACATATCCAGCGCGGTGGGGTCCCCTCGGCGTTCGACCGCGTCCTCGCGACGCGTCTGGGGATGGCCGCAGTCGATTCAGTGGTGGACGGGTTGTGGGGCACGATGGTGTCGCTGAAGGGCACGGAAATCGCCCGGGTGGGCTTTGAAGCCGCCCTGGGCAATTTGAAGGTGGTCCCCCAGCAGCGGTACGACGAGGCAGCCATCCTCTTCGGCTAATGTTGCCTAGATGGAACTCGACCCCGGCACTGCCTCAATCATCCAGCTCGGGTGGTCCCGGCTCCTGCAGCTCGACGACACGGCGTTCGCCGAGGCGGCGGGTGAGCGGATCTACCGCAGGGACGACGACGCCGAGCTGCTGACCTTTGTGCGGTTGTTCGGCGAGGAATCCCTCGTGGGCCCGGGGTGGGCGCTCGACGCTGCAGCAGAACTAGACGGCGACGTCCTCGCCCGCCACTCAACTCTCCTGAGGTTGACCCGGGAGCATGGCGGGCGTGGTCTGGGCGAAGCGAACCTGTACTTTTGCGACAGCCTGCCAGCTCTTGAGCCCCGCGACGACGTGGCGGTGAGCGATGACCTGGCCTTAGCCGTCGACCTGGAACGACTGTGCCCTCCCGACGACACTGCCGAGGTGGGCCTGAGCGAGCTGGAGCATCGCACCATCCTGGTGGACGACGCGACCGCTCCCCCCACCCCGTTCGCCGGCGCTGGCTACGACATCTGGAGCGGTATCCTGGCTCATCTCGGGGTCCTGACAGCGCCCGAACGGCGGGGACAGGGGCACGCTACCTTCATCGCGAAGGTAGCCGTCGAGGACGCCATGGCAGCGGGCCTGATACCCCAGTGGCGCGCGCGCACCGACAACGCCGCATCCATCAGGACGGCGCTACGAGCGGGCTTCATCGGGTGCGGCAGCCAAACCAGCGTGCTGCTGCCGAGCTAGGCTGCAACCGGCTGAAGCTTAGGCCGGGCCGAACAGGTCGAGGAGCCCCCGGCGCTTGAACATGTGCGCGGTCTGCCGCGCAGTGGGGTGGCCCTGATCGGGGTCGGCCCCCGCGCCCAGGAGCACGTCGGCGACGTCCGGGTACCCCTTGAAAGCCACTCCCGCCAGTGGGGTCTGACCCTTGTCGTTGACCGCATTGACGTCAACGCCCCGCCCGGCCAGGTCTGCCACAATACCCGCATGTCCGTGGTACGAGGCGAGCATCAGGAGACTGTCGCCGGCACTGGTGGTCAGCGTCGCCGGGACTCCTGCGTCAAGGTATCGACTCAGGGTTGCCGCGTCGCCGGTGCGTGCCGCGTCGAACAGCCGGTGGGCCAGCGCGATAGCCTGATCGGCTCCGCCATCGGGCGAGCTAGTCTCGGTCACGGTCACCGGCGTCCTTTGAGGAAACCAGTGGCGCGTCCCACCACCTGGCCGGCGTCGGGCGCCACAATGATCTCCTGGGCTGCGGCGTACGCCTCGTCGCCGTCCTGCACCACCAGGTCACCGAGTGGGTCAACCGAGCGTTTGACGACGGCGAGCGCCACTGCCCCCATCTCGTAGTGCTGGGCCACCGACGTCACGGTGCCGACGGTGCGACCGCCAGCGACGACGGCGCTCCCCACCGCGGGGAGGGTATGTTGGCTGCCGTCAAGCTGCAGAAAGACTAGGCGGCGGGGTGGATGCCCCAGATTGTGCACCCGGGCCACGGTTTCCTGGCCCTTGTAGCACCCCTTCGAGAGGTGGACCGCGGTGCGGATCAGATCCAACTCGTGGGGGATGGTCTTCTCATCGGTTTCGGCTCCGGCCCGGGGCCGCCACGCGGCGACGCGCAACGCCTCGGACGCCATCGCTCCGGCCAGGCTCAGCCCCGCCTCGCCGAGCGCGGCGACGGTATCCGCGAGTGCGGTTTGCGGGACCGGATACTCAAACCAGGGGCGTTCCAGTCCGGGGTGGTTTTCTTCGGTCACCACGGAGTAGCCGTAGCCGCCCTCGGCGATGTGAGGCCACGGGTCAACCCATACGAGACGTTCGGATAGCGTGGCAACAGGTTTCACTGCACCCAGGACCGCCCAGGTATCTGACACATCCGCGACCTCGACCCGAAGCATGAACTTCATCCGGTCCAGCCAGGCGGCCATGCCGGGCGCTTCGAACCCTTCAACGATCAGCCAGGTGGTGGTCCCGTCGTCGACCACCCGGGCGTTGTACTCAATCCTGCCCTGCACGCTCAGCAGGAGCGTCTCCGAGCTGCTACCCGGTTGCAAGCCCAACAGGAGCTGGGAGGAGAGGGTGTTCAGCCAGCTCAGGCGGTCCGGCCCGGATACCGTTACGATGCCCCGGTGGGACAGGTCCACGACGGCGGTGCCGCGGGCCAGCGCGCGCTGCTCTCTGAAAGGGTCGCCGTAATGGGAGGCGGTGCCCTGGTCGGGTGCGCCAGCGGCTACCGCGCCGGGCAGAGACAGCAGTGGGCTGAGGTAGGTCATGATGGTATCAACGCGTCCTTGGGCTTGGCGTATTCCTTTGCCCTGCCCGAGAGGGCACGGCAGTTTAGGATTCTTTTTTGAGAATCGCCGATGCATGGGCCTTGAGTGGTTGACCATCGGCGGCCACGTCCCACCGCCAGTAGAGGTCGCCCTCCACCAGGCCATACAACCGCGTGGCGGCTGTGTACTCTTTGGAATTCTGGCCGCGCATCACCAAGTCGGTGCTGAGCTGGATCTGCGGGCCCTTGATCACCCCGTAATACAGTTCAGCGATTCCGCCGGGGTGCACGATAGTGGCGGTAATGTCGAAGCCGTCCTCGGCGTTACGGAGCTGTTCCACCTCGTCGGCGCTCTTCAGCGCGGGAACAATATCGGCTGGTTCGAGACCGGGGCCGCCGTCGGCGTCGTTTAGCTTGCGGTCCAGCGCCCAGAATCCGCTTTCCACCGACAGGGGGCGCAGGCGGGTCCCCAGCTCATCGGTCAGCCAACTCTCGGCCGTGTACTTGAGGTACGGCAGCCCGTTCTGGGTGAAGGTGACACGTTGCTCAAAGTGCTCGGACTCCGATGAGCCTTCGCCGAGCCGGCCGGAGCCCTCCCAGGCTCCCAACAGCCAGGACAACGGAACCAACTCGGGCGTGAGGTCGGTGGGAATCTCAAACGACATAGTGAGGTGGCAGCCTTACTTCTGGCCCTTGTACAGGCGGCTGATCACCAGGGCCGCCACTCCAGCCATCGCCAGTGAAGCGAGCACCAACAGTCCAATGAAGAAGATTTCAAGCGCAAGAATCGACATGCGTCCATCCTAACGCGACGCATCGGCGGCTCTCGACCTCATCGCCGTGACGGAGCGAGGCGGGCGGTCCGGGAGTGAAACAGGCGGGGAGGCGGGCAGGTCAATCAGGCGGTGAGCAGCTTGCTCAGGAAGTAAACGAGCGAGCCAATTACGAGGATCGGCGCGACGCCGATCGACAGTGCCGCCGGCAAGTTCACCGGCGTTTCGCGGGCCAGGAAAAGCCGGCGGGCACACACCACCACGGCTCCGCTGCCCGCTCCGATGATGCCTGCGGCCAGCCCGGAAACGTCGGTGAACAGAATGGCCCCAAGTGGTCCGGCGGTTGCGGCCAGCGCGGTTCCCAGCGGTGCGATGATGCGATCTGGCCAGGGCAGCAGCGACACGGCGAGAGCGATGATGACGCTGATCCCGGTGACCAGCATCATGCCGGAGTTCCCGGCGTTGACTGCCAACCGGTCGGCGGCAACCCAGCCCGAGCCGAGGCAGGCCAGGAATACGCCAACTCCGGCGCCGAGGGTGGACTCGAGGCGGTGGCTCTGGCCGGTACCGCGGAACAGCTGGATGAGGAATATCCCGCCTAGGCCGAGGGCCGTCGCGACAGGCATCCACCGCATGAAGTCGGTGTCAGGGACAGTGAGGGCCGCAGCCGTGGCGGCCAGCGCGCTAAGTCCGATGACTGCAGACTGGCTCTTCCTGGCTGGAACGCCCAGCACATGGGGCCAGCCAATGGCGCACGCCAGGATCAGGACCGCAGCGACGCCCGCCAGGGCACCAAGGGAGACGTAGGAAGCAACCACGATTGAGATGACGGCAACTGCCGCCGCAATGGCTACACTCCATATTCTCACCCGAGCAATACTGCCTTACCGCTCCGGCAAGTGAAAACGGCGCCCCGGGGTGCGGAGCATCACACCCGGTATACTGGACGAAATCTGCAAGGGCTGCGGAGCACCCGACCTACTCCGTCTGCCCGACGCAGTCGCCCGATGATGCGCGTCCGAGTATATGGAGGACACATGCCGCACATCCTGATGTTGACTAATAGCCCCGGCTCGTCGGTGGGTGTGCTGCCCGCGCTTGAGCTGCTCAACCACAAGGTGCATATTCTGCCCGCCGAGCCGACGGCGCTACTGGAAACCGAACCCTGCGATGTGGTGATGGTCGATGCACGCAAGGACATGGTCGGAGCGCGATCGCTGACGCAGCTTCTAAAGGCCACCGGTCTCAGTGCACCCCTGATGCTGGTGCTCACCGAGGGTGGGATGGCCGCCGTCGCCGCTAACTGGTTGGCCGACGACGTCGTCCTCGACTCTGCTGGGCCCGCCGAGGTGGAGGCGCGGCTCCGCCTGGTCATCGCGAGGACCAGTGCTGCAGAGTCAGAGACCAGTAGCGAGATCCGGGCCTCCGGCGTCGTGATCGACGAGGCCAGTTACACCGCCCGGGTGGGCGGAGAACCGTTGAACCTGACCTACAAGGAATTCGAGCTGCTCAAATATCTTGCTCAGCACCCAGGCCGGGTGTTCACCCGTGACCAGTTGCTGCACGAGGTGTGGGGCTACGACTATTACGGGGGGACCCGCACCGTCGACGTTCACGTACGGCGACTCAGGGCCAAACTGGGCGCCGACCATGAGCAGCTGATTGGGACGGTCCGCAATGTGGGGTACCGGTTCACGCTCAGCCGCTCAACTGACGACCGCCCGGCCGTCGACGCCTAAATGTATTGACCTGGGCCGCCGGCTTAACCAGCGAAGCCCCTCCCCCACTGTCGTGGAAAAGGGACTTCGCTGGTAGTACCTGGTGGAGGACATACGGGTCGAACGTATCGCGGGCACCCCACTGGTGCATCCCCCGTGAACGATCACCTACGCTACCGTACTAGCGGCGCCACGCCAAAACCAGCCCCACGGCTGGCGCCCATGAGGGTTAGGCTGGCTGCATGACCACAGCTCATGTCCCTACCTGGCCTATCCTTCATACCGCTGGCGTTCCCGAGCCACGATTCCTGCAGGACATCCTCGGACTCGCCACGGCCGCAGCAGAAGCCGACGGCAATCCGCCGTTATCCGAGCAGACGTTGGTCAATCTGAAGACCGCTGGCGCCCACCCCGAATCCCTACTGATCTTCGCTACCTACGCCGTCGACGAGAAATCGCCAGCGGCAGGCGGGAGAGAACCGGCTGCCGCCGCCAGTGACGCCGCCTCCCAGGAGGTCGAAGAGCTCGCCGGGGTGGCGGTGATCAGCCTGCCCCGCGAGGGAACCGACGACGACGACCCCGGGGTGATCGAGCTGGTGGTGCGGCCCACCTATCGCAGCCAGGGGGTCGGGAGCGCACTCGCCGACGCCGTCAAGGCTCACGGTTTGCCAGCGCTGCGTGCCTGGTCCCACGGCAACCATGCGGCTGCCGTCAGCCTGGCGGTCAAGAACGGATTCGTTCCCGTCCGGGAGCTGTGGCGGATGCGCCAGAGTCGGGCCGCCCTGGAAGCCTCCGTGCTCGCCCCAACCGCTAACGCGATCGCCCTTCCCGACGGCGTCGTCCTGCGCGCCTTCGAAGCTGGCGTCGACGAACAGGCCTGGCTTGCCGCGAACCGAGCGGCGTTCGCCCACCATGCCGAGCAGGGCGCGACCACGCTGGAGGACCTTCAGTCGCGGATGGCCGAGGACTGGTTCGATCCGTCGGGGTTCCTGCTGGCGGTGCGGGAAGCCGACGGGAGGTTGCTCGGCTTCCACTGGACCAAGGTGCATCCGCGGTCCGGAGACCATCCCGCGCTCGGCGAGGTCTATGTTGTCGGGGTCACTCCCGAGGCGCAGGGAATGGGACTGGGTAAGGCGCTCACCATTGCTGGGATTGAGCACCTCCATTCGCTGGGTCTGCAGGCGATCATGCTCTATGTCGACGCCGACAATACCGCTGCGGTGGCGCTCTACCGCAAGCTGGGCTTCACCCGCTGGGATGTTGACGTCATGTACGCGCCCCAGGTTGCCGGGGCGAGCTTGTAAGGTGGATCCTGATGCCGTTAAACCCCTTGAGAGAGGGGCGGATAACGGCAACCCACCCGCTGTCAGGAGACATCATGGACCCCGAAACCGCAGCACGCGTTCCGGCTCGGTATGGCTCGTCCGAGGTTGCACCCGCGCGTGCCACCCAGGACCGCATCGACATCCCGGAGTTCGCGCCCAGCCTGCTTCCGGAGGGCGCCATCACGCCCGACCGGTTCCTGGACCGGGAATCGAGTTGGCTCGACTTCAACGCACGGGTTCTTGAGCTCGCCGAAGACCCCGACCTGTACCTGTTGGAGCGCGTCAGCTTCCTCTCCATCTTTGCGTCCAACCTGGACGAGTTCTTTATGGTGCGCGTCGCCGGATTGAAACGACGGATCGCCACCGGGCTGGCTGTCCCGTCAGCCGCTGGGCTGAGCCCCATCGAGCAACTCGAGCAGATCATGGCCGACGGCTACAAGCTGCAGCAGCGGCACGCGGCAGTGTTCGCGGAGAACATCCGGCCTGCATTGGCCGCCGAGAATATCCACCTGACCACCTGGGACGAACTCGACGACGCCGCCCGCGCCGAGCTGAACAAGCTCTTCGCCGAAAAGGTCTTCCCTATCCTGACGCCGCTCGCTGTGGATCCGGCCCACCCCTTCCCCTACATTTCAGGGCTGTCACTGAACCTCGCCGTCGTCGTCCGCAATCCGGTGAGCGAAAAGGAACTCTTTGCCCGCGTCAAGGTGCCCGACCAGCTCCCCCGCCTGATCTCCGTGGACGGCCCGCGCGCAGGTAACGTCACGGGGCGCACGGCGCGGTTCATCCCGCTGGAAGACGTCATTGCCGTGCACCTGGACCAACTGTTTCCGGGCATGGAAGTGCTTGAACACCACACCTTCCGGGTGACCCGCAACGAGGACCTGGAGGTAGAGGAGGACGACGCCGAGAACCTCCTGCAAGCGCTGGAAAAGGAGTTGCTGCGGCGCCGGTTCGGGCCACCGGTCAGGCTGGAGGTCACCACCGACATCAACCCGAGTATCCGTGCCCTGCTGTCCCGCGAGCTCGGGGTGGAGGAGGACGAGGTGTACGGGTTGCCTGCGCCGCTGGACCTCCGGGGGCTGAGCGTGATCGGCCGGATTGACCGCGGCGAACTCCGCTACCCCAAGCACGTCCCGCACACGAGCCGGGATCTTAACGAGAGCGAAACGTCGAAGGCTGCGAACGTGTTCGCGGCCATGCGACGCCGGGACATCCTGCTGCACCACCCGTACGATTCGTTCTCCACCTCGGTCCAGGCGTTCCTGGAGCAGGCAGCGAATGATCCCAAGGTGCAGGCGATCAAGCAGACCCTGTACCGCACGTCGGGGGACTCGCCGATCGTCGATGCGCTGATCGACGCGGCCGAATCCGGCAAGCAGGTGCTGGCCCTGGTCGAGATCAAGGCGCGCTTCGACGAGCAAGCCAACATTTCCTGGGCCCGGAAGCTGGAGCAGGCAGGCGTCCACGTGGTGTATGGAATTGTGGGGCTGAAAACCCACTGCAAGCTGTCCCTCGTGGTCCGTCAGGAAATCGACGGGCTCCGCCGCTACTGCCACATCGGAACCGGCAACTATCACCCACGAACCGCCCGCTATTACGAAGATTTCGGGTTGCTGACCGCCAATGAGCAGGTGGGCCAGGATCTATCCCGGCTGTTCAACCAGCTCTCGGGGTATGCGCCGAAGTCCACGTTCAAGCGGCTGCTGGTCGCCCCACGGTCGGTGCGTTCCGGTCTGATAGACCGGATTGAACGCGAGATCGCCAACCAGAAGGCGGGGCTGGCGGCGCGGGTGGTGGTGAAGGTCAACTCGATCGTCGACGAAGCCATTATTGACGCCCTCTACCGTGCCTCGCAGGCTGGCGTGACGGTGGACGTGATCGTCCGAGGTATCTGCTCGGTGCGCCCCGGCGTTCCTGGTCTCAGCGAAAACATCACAGTCCGGTCAGTCCTGGGCCGGTTCCTTGAACACTCGCGGGTCTTCGCGTTCGCCAACGGCGGGGACCCCGCCGTGTTCATCGGGTCCGCGGACATGATGCACCGGAACCTTGACCGCCGGGTGGAGGCCCTCGTGCAACTCAGCGCACCCGAGGACATCAGCTATCTCATGTCCCTGATCGACCGGTACATGGACGAAGGTACTGCGAGCTGGCACCTCGATAAGGCCGGAAGCTGGACCCGGCACCATAAGGACGCCGACGGTGCCCCGCTGAGCGACGTCCAGAGCTGGCTGCTGGCATCCCGCGCACGCAACCGGTCGGCGGTCCGCCACTGATGGAGCCGATCGTCGAAGCGGTGGCCTCACCCCCTGAGGACGCGGCGCCGTCGGTCATCGCTGCCGGCGCTATCTGTTGGCGGAAGGAACAGGGACACCTTGAGGTGCTCCTGATTCACCGTCCGCAGTATTCGGACTGGTCATGGCCCAAAGGCAAGATCGACCCCGGCGAAACCACCCCCGAATGTGCCGTCAGGGAGGTCGAGGAGGAGGTGGGCCTCCGCATTTCCCTGGGTATTCCCCTGGGGTCGACCCGGTACCCGGTGGCCTCGGGGCCGAAGGTGGTCTACTACTGGGCGGCACACATCGAGCGTGCGGAGGTTCGCCCGGATGGCAAGGAGGTAGACGAATTCTCGTGGGTCACACCAACCCGCGCCGTTGAACTATTGACCAACCCCACGGATCAGGAGCCTCTCGGGTCGCTCGTCGCAGCACACGAGGCCGAGCAGCTGGAGACCTGGCCGCTGATCGTGGTCCGCCACGCCAAGGCTAAACCCCGCTCTTCCTGGACCCGGGCCGAAGGGGATCGCCCGTTGGCGGCAACCGGTCGACGCCAGGCCGCAGCGGTGAGCCGTCTGCTCGAAGCCTGGGGCCCGTCGTGGGTGGTGAGTAGCCCCTGGGAGCGCTGCGTCCAGACCATCGCTCCGTACCGCAAGTCCAGGGACATCAAGCTCAAACTTGCTGACTCCATCACCGAGCGAAATGCGGCCCGCAAACCGGACAAGGCCCGGTCGACCGTCGAGAAGCTTTTCGACAGACGCCGGCCCGTTGCGCTGTGCACCCATCGCCCGGTACTCCCGCTCGTCTTCGGCGTGCTCCGCCGTCACCTGCCGGAGTCGCTCTCCACCGTGCTGCCGGTGGATGACCCGTACCTCGCTCCCGGCGAGGTGCTGATCTCCCACGTGAGCACTAAAACCCCCGGGCGCATCGTCGCAGTGGAGCAGTTCAGGGCCTACGACGACTAGCCTGCGGCAGACAGCGCGGGCCGCCTGAATACGTGAAGACCACCTCCTTGAGCTGGTCCGGGCCCACTAGTCGGTCCGACGGTGACGGCGAGGCAGTGCTCCCCTGTCGGCGACCGCCATGTGGAAGTCGACACGCCGACTGCGCAGCTGTGGCGGGTGACCGCCAGGAGGTGTGCAGCTGTGGCGGGTGCGGGGCGGGTTGACCCACCACACGTGCACAGAAGTTCGCGACGACGCCGGTTCGGGGCGCTACAACCCACCACAGCTGCGCCAAACATTCCCGACGACGGCCCACTGGTGACACCGGCACCACGCCGGAGCGATTTTGGGGTCGCGCAGAGCCCTGCCACTAGAGTGGAATGCGTGAGTTCACATCCCAGCCCCACACCGTATGAGGACCTGCTACGCGATGTGATGGCCAACGGGGCGGTCAAGACCGACCGCACCGGCACCGGAACCCGCAGTGTTTTCGGAAGACAGTTGCGCTTCGACCTCGCTGGCTCCTTCCCGCTGGTCACCACCAAACGCGTCCACTTCAAATCCGTTGCGCTGGAGCTGCTCTGGTTCCTCCGCGGCGATTCCAACGTCTCGTGGCTGCAGGAACGCGGCGTCAAAATCTGGAACGAATGGGCCGGCGACGACGGCGAACTCGGCCCCGTCTACGGCGTCCAATGGCGCTCCTGGCCAACCCCCGACGGCGGCCACATCGACCAAATCGCCCAGGTAGTCGAAGCGCTGAAGGTCAGCCCGGATTCCCGCCGGCACCTGGTCTCGGCCTGGAACGTGTCGGAGCTGCACAATATGGCGCTCCCCCCATGCCACGCGTTTTTCCAGTTCTACGTCGCGGATGGGAAGCTGTCCTGCCAGCTGTACCAGCGTTCGGCCGACACCTTCCTCGGCGTCCCGTTCAACATCGCCTCCTACGCGCTACTCACCCTGATGGTCGCCCAACAGGTGGGGCTGGCACCCGGCGAACTGGTCTGGACCGGCGGCGACGTCCACATCTACGACAATCACGTCGAGCAGGTGAAAGAACAACTGACCCGGCAGCCGTACCCCAATCCACAGCTGCTGATCAACCGTAAACCAGAGAGCATCTTCGACTACATGCTGGAGGACTTTGACGTGGTGAATTACCAGCACCATCCCACCATCAAGGCACCGATCGCCGTATGACTTCAACCAACCGCGGCATCATCGACGCCATTGGACGGGAGCCGTTCATCGGCATGATCTGGGCCCAGACGGAGAACGGGGTCATTGGGAAAGACGGGGGCATGCCATGGCGCCTTCCCGAAGACATGGAACATTTCAAACGGACCACCTCCGGCCACCCGGTCATCATGGGTCGGCACACTTGGCAGTCGTTTCCCGCCAAGTACCGCCCCCTCCCGGACCGGACCAACATTGTGGTGAGTCGTCACGCGCTGGAGGCCGGCGACCTGACGGGCGCCGTCGTCGTCGACTCCCTGGAAGACGCTCTTGACGAAGCCCGGCGCAGTCCCGGCGCCGAACAGATCTGGGTGATCGGCGGCGGGCAGATCTACGAGGCCGCCCTGCCGGTGGCCCAGGCCGCAGTCGTCACGATGATCGAGTCCACCACCAAGGGCGATACGTTCGCGCCGACGCTCGGCCCGGACTGGCAACTCGACGGCGTGACCCCCCATAAGGGCTGGCTTTCCGGTGCCAATGGCACGCGCTACCGGATCAGCCTGTGGACGCGGGACCGGGACTAACTGGATCCGTCCGGGAGGCTGTTCGTAACCAATCGGGCCTCCCGGACGTGCTGACCTAGACTGGCAGCATGACTTCTGCAGTAAATGGTTCCTCAATTGCGCCAAGCGTCGGTTTCGTGGGCTGGCGCGGCATGGTTGGCTCCGTCCTGATGCAGCGCATGCAGGATGAGGGCGATTTCCACCTGATCAACCCCGTGTTCTTCTCCACGTCGAATGCCGGGGGTGCGGCGCCGTCGTTCGCTGAAGGCGCCCCTGCACTTCAGGACGCGGACGACGTCGACGCGCTGGCCAAGCTGTCCATCATCGTCACCGCCCAGGGTGGGGACTACACCGCGGAGGTCTACCCGAAGCTACGCGACAGCGGCTGGGACGGTCTGTGGATCGACGCGGCGTCAACGCTACGGATGGAGACCAGCTCCATCATTGTGTTGGATCCGGTGAACCGGGATGTCATCGACGCCGGACTCTCGCGGGGCGTGCGTAACTTCATCGGCGGGAACTGCACGGTGTCCTGCATGCTGATGGGTCTTGGCGGCCTGTTCCGCAACGGCCTCGTCGAGTGGGGAACTTCGATGACGTATCAGGCGGCCTCCGGCGGCGGCGCCCGCCACATGCGTGAGCTACTGAACCAGTTTGGCGCCATCCACGGCGCGGTTGCACCCAACCTTGATGATCCGGCGTCGGCCATCCTCGCCATCGATCAGGCGGTCCTCGCGCAGCAGCGCAACCCGGGCATGGACGCCTCACAGTTTGGTGTGCCACTGGCAGGATCGGCCATCCCCTGGATCGACGCCGATCTGGGCAACGGGATGTCGAAGGAGGAGTGGAAGGCTGGCGCCGAAACCAACAAAATCCTGGGCACCGATGGTACCGACGGCGCGCGGATACCGTTCGACGGGCTGTGCGTCAGGATCGGTGCCATGCGCTCCCATTCCCAGGCGCTGACCCTGAAACTGAACGAAGACGTACCGCTGGCCGAGCTCGAACGGCTCATCGACGCCGACAACGAGTGGGCAACGGTCATCCCCAACACTAAGGAAGCCACGCTGGCCCGCCTTACTCCTGTTGCCGCGACTGGGTCGCTGACCATCCCCGTGGGAAGACTTCGCAAACTCGAAATGGGTCCGCAGTACCTGAGCGCCTTCACCGTGGGAGATCAGCTGCTGTGGGGCGCCGCCGAACCGCTGCGCCGGATGCTCCTGATCGCCACCGGGAACCTCTAACCGGGGTCAGCCGCGGCACCCCGGCACCGTACCCCGAGAGTTGGGACGCGGTCCCTCGCTAGAGCGTGCAGCCGATCAGTAGCGGCTCGGGGTGCAGGCGGATCCCGAACCGGTCCTCGACGCCGTCGGCCACCAGCGCTGCGATCGCCAGGAGATCGGCGGCCGAGGCGCTCCCCCGGTTGGTGACGGCGAGGGTGTGCTTGGTCGACAGCGAGGCCCGGCCTCCCGCCGCAGCAAAGCCGGCGTCCTCCGCTAGCCCAAAACCCTTCCCGAATCCAGCCTGATCGATCAGCCAGGCGGCCGAGAGCTTGACCCGTCCGTCGAGGGCAGTGGGATACCGGGGAGCGTCGTCCGGCAGCGTCGCGGTAGTTGCAGCGTCAACAACTGGATTGGTGAAGAAGGAGCCAGTGCTGAACGTGTCGCGGTCGTGAGGGTCAAGCACCATCCCCTTGGCGGCGCGCAGCTTCAGGACAGCCCGCCGGACATCGTTCGCGTAGGTCCGTTCACCGGTGACTACACCGACCTCCCGAGCCAGCTCCGCGTACCGCACGGGAGCGCTCATCCGACCCAACGCCAGCTGGAACTCGACGGTCAGCACCACGTACCGCGGTGAGCCGTTCAGTGTGGTGCGTCTCAGTATCGAATCCCGGTACCCGAACTTCAGCTCGAAATTCGTAAAGGACTTAACAGAATTGGTTTCGCGATCCCAGGTTCGAACGGTGGCGAGGGTCTGCGAGACATCGCAGCCGTAGGCCCCGACGTTCTGCACCGGGGTGGCACCGGTGGACCCCGGAATGCCCGACAACGCTTCCAGCCCGGAATAGGCGTGCAGCACTGTGTACTCGACGAGGGCGTCCCAGGGCTGGCCCGCCTCCGCCTTCACCATCACCCCACCGCACGTGGCGTCGTCGTCGTTCACCACAAATCCGGTCGACGCCAGCCGCACCACGGTGCCGGCGAAGCCGTCGTCGGCGATGATGAGGTTTGACCCGCCAGCGATAATCAGCAGGGGGTCGCTGGCAGCATCCGCGGACCGGACGGCGTCGATAATCTCTGCCTCGGAGCGCGCCTCGACGTAGGTACGCGCCGGGCCGCCGACGCCGGCCGTTGTGAGCGAGGAGAGAAGCGTCACCAGATGCGCACCACGGCCTGGGCCTTGACCAGCACCTTCTGTCCGGCACACGTCACGGTCAGATCCACCCGGACCGTCGAATTGTCCAGATCCACTGCACCGATCTTGCCCGCCACCTCAATCACAGCACCAGGAGTTCCGGCCGCGGTGGTGTCGTCAACGATGACCGGCCTGGTGAACCGCGTCTGATAGTCGACGACGGCTGCAGGGTCGCCCACCCAGTCGGTGACCAGCTGGACCGCGGCCCCCATGGTGAACATGCCGTGGGCGATGACGCCCGGCAAGCCCACGCCCTGCGCAAAGTCGGAGTTCCAGTGAATCGGGTTGAAGTCGCCCGAGGCTCCGGCATACCTGACGAGGTCCTGGCGGGTGGCCTCAACTGTGGCGGCGCCGATCTCCTGGCCGACACTGAGGTCCGCGATAGCGATGCCCATTACTGTTCCTCTCCGCGCACCAACAGCGATGACGTGGTGGTGGCGGTCTTTTCGCCATCGGTGGTCGAGATTTCGGCGCGGGTAGTGATCATCGCGCCGCCGCCCATCGCCCGGACGGTGTCGACATGTAGCTCGGCCACCAGCTCATCGCCGGCCACGATGGCCCGGTGGTGGCTGAACCGCTGGTCGGCGTGCACCACACGGCTGAAGTCGATGCCGGCGTCGGGGTCGTTGATTAGCTGGGCATCGGCCAGTTGGGCGATGATGATGGCGAAGGTGGGTGGAGCCACCAGGTCCCGGTGGCCGAGGTCCTGAGCGGCTTCGACGTCGTAGTGCGACGGGTGGGTGGCCTTCACGGCCCGCGCAAACTCACGGATTTTCTCGCGGCCCACAAGGTACGCGGGGCCGGCAGGATAGCTGCGGCCCTGCAGCTCTGGATTGATGGTCATGGGGCTCCTGACGGATGCGGTCGGAATTCGTTCCCAGCCTAGTGCAGGTGGGTTACTTCTTCTGGGTGTGTGCTTGATGCCTGCGCTTGGCGTCCCGCGCGCGCACCACCATGCCTGCCAGGTGCGTCACCAACCCCGCTGCGAGTACCGGGATTCCAGTAAAGACCGTTGCATTGCTGCCGGCAGCGGCCCCGAGGACAGCGATCAGGATTCCGGCACCGGTCAGCACGAGGGCGGCGATAACCAGCTTCCGGTAGAGGTCAGATCCGGTGTCCCAGGGGGTGTTCAGCATGGGGCTAAGCCTACCGGGCGGTGGCAGCCCAAAGAGGAGGAAACGAATGGTGCGCAGGCGCCGTGACCTGGTTCATTCACCAGGGCGAGGCCCGGATCCGTGTGGGGAGTCCCGCGTGGAGGGTTCAGGAGTGCCGAGAAACCCATGAAGCAGCGAGGCTGTCCCCTGCAGGTGATCCTGGGTGGCCCCGTAGGCTTCCTCGTGGTTACCGCATAAAATAGCATCGACGATTCTCTGGTGCTGCTGGTTTGAATGCTCAAGATTGGGTTCCAGCAGGGGGATGCAGTCCAGGAGATCGCTGACTCTGGCGCGGGCATCAGCCACGGCGGCCGCCAGGCTCGGCGAGCCGCTGACTTCCGCGATGGCCACATGGAACCTTGCATCCTTGGGTCGGTAGGCATTAGCCGATGCCCCTGCTACCTCCGCCAGAGAGTCGAGTAGGTGCTGGCGCTGGGGAGGGGACAACTCTGCCTTGGCCGCCAGGGAAGCCGCAGCTGGCTCCAGCACACCGCGGAGAATCAGCACATCCTCAACCTCTTCGGAGCTGATGCTGGGAAACCCGTCCGGACCGGGGAGCCGGTTCTGCGCGATGTATGTGCCACCGTAACGACCACGCTTTACATCGACATATCCGGCTTTTTGCAGTTCGGCGAGAGCCTCACGCAGAGTCGCACGCGACACTCCGAGCAAATCGGCGAGCTCACGCTCGGCGGGGAGCTTGTCGCCGGCCGCGAGGATTCCCAGTTTGATGTTCCGCAGCAGCATCTCGATAGTTTCCTCGAAGGCATTTCCCTGTCGGACCGGTCGGAGGAACCGGGCGGCGCCCTCAAAAGATTCGGCTTCCATGCCATCATCCTATTCCGGTCTGAAACCGAGCCAATGATTGGACTGACCGGCCATTGACGAATTTCATGAGATAGCTCACACTGAAACGAACCTCATGGACTAATAAAAGACCATTACGGCCTTTGGAGAAGGGAACGTCATGTCATCGAAACAGCCAGACTCCGAGAAAACATACCTCCAGCACCGCCAGCTTAAACGCGGGGCCGCCGGGTGGGTGCTGTTGGCAGGCCTGGGGGTGGCGTACGTTATCTCGGGAGACTTCGCTGGATGGAACCTGGGTCTTGCAGAAGGCGGCTGGGGCGGGCTCCTCATCGCGTTTGTGTTGATGGGGATCATGTACACGTGCATGGTCTTCGGCCTGGCCGAACTATCATCGACATTGCCTGCCGCTGGCGCAGGGTACGGGTTCGCCCGGCGTGCACTGGGACCGTTGGGAGGATTCGCCACCGGAATGGCCGTGCTGATCGAATACGCGGTCGCCCCAGCGGCGATTGCGATCTTCATCGGTGGTTACGTCGAGGCCCTCGGACTCTTCGGTCTGACAAACTCCTGGCCCGTCTATCTGGTGACCTACGCAATGTTCGTCGGAATTCATCTCCGGGGTGTGGGTGAGGCCCTTCGACTGATCTTCGCGATCACGGCTATAGCCGTCGTTGCATTGGTGGCCGCAGTCATTGGCCTGCTTCCCCACGTCAGCGCGGCGAACCTCTTCGACATTGTTCCTGACGGTTCGCCGGCCTCCAGCGCATTCCTTCCGATGGGAATCAGCGGCGTCGTGGGCGCCCTCGTCTACGGGATCTGGTTCTTTCTGGCGATCGAAGGTGTTCCATTAGCTGCCGAGGAAACCGCTGACCCAAAGAAGGACATGCCGCGGGGCATCATCGTCGCCATGCTGATCCTCGTGGTTTTCGGCGCTCTGATGCTTGTTCTGGTGCCGGGTGCAGGCGGATCGGAAGCCATGAGCACCTCCGACAACCCTCTCCCGGAAGCCCTGCGCCTGGTCTACGGCGAAAACTCCGTCCTCGCCGAATTCGTCAACTACGCGGGTCTTGCCGGTCTTGTGGCCAGCTTCTTCTCAATCATCTACGCCTACTCGCGCCAATTGTTCGCCCTTTCCCGCGCCGGGTACCTTCCCCGGTGGCTGTCGCTGACGGGCAACCGACGCACACCCTACTGGGCGCTGATCATCCCCGGCACCGTGGGGTTCATCCTGGCCGCCGCCACGGGTAACGGCGGACTCCTGATCAACATCGCAGTATTCGGCGCTACAGTCTCCTACGTCCTGCTCAACCTGTCCCACATTGTGCTGCGGAAGAAGGAACCGGATCTTCCCCGGGGCTACCGGACGCCTGGAGGTGTGGTGACGACCTCCGTTGCGCTGGCACTCGCCGCCGTCGCCGTCGTCGCCACTTTTGTCGTCGACGTGCTTGCGGCATCAATCACTGCGGGAATCTTTGGCGCGGCCCTGCTGTACTACTGGTTTTACAGCCGTCACCACATTGTGGCCGGTGCTCCCGAAGAGGAATTTGCCCGGCTGGCCGCCGCCGAGGCGGAACTGAAAAGCTGAGAGCGCCCGGTCCGGCTTCACTCCACCCATTCACGAACCAAGTCAAAGCGACGGATAACAGATGACCGATCAGACAGTTAGCACACACGCACAGCTGAGCATCGATGAGCTGAGGAAACGGGTCGCCGCTGGTGACATCGATACCGTGGTGGTTGCCATCACCGATTCCCTGGGCCGACTCCAGGGGAAACGCTGCGGCGCCCGTTCCTTCCTGGAGGATGTCCTGGGTCACGGGGCGGAGGGCTGCAACTACCTGCTCTCTGTTGACGTGGAAATGAACACCGTCGACGGTTACGCGATGTCCTCCTGGGAGAACGGTTACGGGGACATGGTCATGCGACCTGATGTCTCTACGCTCCGGCTCGTCCCCTGGCTGCCGGGCACGGCCATGATCCAATGCGACATCCTCTGGCCGGACGGTCGTCCGGTGAGCCAGTCACCCCGGCAGATCCTCCGGGCACAGATCGAACGGCTCGAGGCGATGGGCTACCGCGCCCATATCGGCACCGAGCTTGAGTTCATCATGTTCGATGACACGTACGAGGAAGCCTGGAAGACGAACTACGAAGGCCTAACCCCCTCCACCCGGTACAACATCGACTATTCCCTCCTCGCCACGGCAAAGCTGGAACCAGTCATCCGAAGTATCCGGACCGGTATGGAAAAGGCCGGTCTCATCGTCGAATCCTCCAAGGGTGAATGCAACTACGGCCAACAGGAAATCACCTTCCGCTATGCGCAGGCCCTGACCGCCTGCGACAACCACGCGTTCTACAAGAACGGGGCCAAAGAGATCGCCGCCCAGCAGGGCAAGAGCATCACCTTCATGGCCAAGTACAACGAACGTGAAGGCAATTCCTGCCACATCCACTTCAGCCTTACCGACCTCGACGGGAAGCCCGTGCTCGCTGGCGACGGCGAGCACGGCTTCAGCCCCATCATGGAACACTTCATCGCAGGCCAGTTGGCCTCCCTGAAGGAGATGGCCTACTTCCTGGCCCCCAATATCAACTCCTACAAACGGTTCGTTGAAGGCAGCTTCGCGCCCACCGCGATAGCATGGGGCCTGGACAACCGCAGTTGTGCGCTGCGGGTGGTCGGACACGGTGCCGGCCTCCGGGTGGAAAACCGCGTGGGCGGCGGCGATGTGAACCCCTACCTCGCCGCCGCTGCACTCATCGCTGCGGCCATCCATGGCATCGAAAACGAGCTCCCGCTTGAAGCCGTCACCCAGGGCAGCGCCTACCAGTCCATGGCAGACCGGATTCCCACAACTCTGCGCGATTCCCGTGAGCTGCTGGCAGCCAGCGAAATTGCCCGGAAATCCTTTGGCGACGAGGTCGTTGACCACTATGTGCACGCCGCCGGGGTCGAACTGAAAGCCTACGACAGTGCCGTCACGGATTGGGAGCGGAGGCGTGTCTTTGAACGCCTCTGAACCCTACCGCCCCCGGATCGGGCTGACCACCTACTATCAGGAGGCCGCGTGGGGAGTGTGGACTGCTGACGCCGCCCTCCTTCCAGGCACCTATGTGGAGGCAGTCGTCGCTGCAGGGGGAACCCCGGTGCTACTCCCACCCGTCGGCTCCGACCCTTCTATCGTCGATCTGCTGGACGGATTGATCATCGCTGGCGGGACCGATGTCGGCCCGGAACACTATGGCGCCGAGCCGCATGCACTGACCCTCGCGCAACCCTCCCGGGACAGCCATGACCTCGCCCTGACGCGCGCGGCACTGGCGGTGGAACTGCCGTTGTTCGCCATCTGCCGTGGTGCCCAGATTCTCAACGTCGCCCTCGGTGGATCGCTCATTCAGCATGTCCCGGACGTGTTGCCCGCCTCCCGATACCAACCCGCGCCCGGCGTCTTTGGAAGTGTCGAGTTCACGACGGCGACCGGAAGTATCAGCGCTGGCCTGCTGGGGCCGCGGGCCACAGCCCCCTGCTATCACCATCAGGCTCTCGACAACGTTGCCGCCGGGCTCCGCGTCACCGCAACAGCGGCCGACAAGACCATCGAAGCCGTCGAAACGACGTCAGGAGGGTGGGTCCTCGGGGTGCAGTTCCATCCCGAACAGGATCCAGGTGACCTCCGGCTGTTTGAAGGATTCATCGAAGCCGCCCGTACCTACTCCAAAACACGAACGGAGGGAACCATCAATGTCGACCACCACATGTGACGTAGTGAACCCGGCCACCGAAGAGATCATCGAGACCGTTTCCCTGGCCAGCCTCCAGGACACTGACCAGGCGATAGCCAAAGCGGCGCGGGCTTTCGAGACCTGGCGACACGTCGCCCCGTCCGACCGCGGAATGCTCTTGCGCCGTTTTGCCGCGGCGGTGGAGGACGATCTGGAAAACCTCGCCCAGCTGGAGGTCCGGAATGCCGGTCACACCATCGGCAATGCCCGGTGGGAGGCAGGAAACGTCCGGGATGTGCTGAACTACTACTCCGCCGCGCCGGAACGCCACCTCGGCCAACAGATTCCAGTGGCCGGCGGAATCAACGTCACCTTCCACGAACCTCTCGGCGTCGTCGGCGTGATCGTGCCCTGGAATTTCCCGATGCCCATCGCAGCCTGGGGTTTTGCTCCCGCACTGGCCGCTGGCAACACTGTTGTCCTGAAGCCCGCGGAGGTGACCCCGCTGACCGCGCTGCGGATCGGACGGCTCGCCCTGGAAGCTGGCCTTCCAGAGGGAGTTCTGCAGATCATCCCGGGTAAGGGCTCGGTGGTGGGGGAGCGATTCGTCACCCACCCGTCCGTGCGGAAGGTGGTGTTCACCGGCTCGACCGCGGTAGGTAAACGGATCATGGCCGGCTGCGCCGAGCAGGTCAAACCGGTCACCCTGGAACTTGGGGGCAAGAGCGCCAACATTATCTTCGGGGACGCCAACCTTGAGGAAGCAGTCGCTGCCGCGCCCGGGGCGGCATTCGACAACGCCGGCCAGGACTGCTGCGCCCGCTCCCGGATCCTCGTTCAGGACACCGTGTACGAAAGGTTCCTCGAGCTTCTGGAACCAGTGGTGAAGTCGCTTAGGGTCGGTGACCCCCGGGACGAGAACTCGTTCATGGGACCGCTCATCTCCGCCGCGCAACGGCACACCGTCTCCGGCTTCCTGCCTTCCGGCAGTTCCATCGCGTTCCAGGGGAACGCACCGGACGGTAAGGGATTCTGGTTTCCACCAACGGTGTTGACCCCTTCCCGGGAGGACAGGGTGATGCGCGAGGAGATTTTCGGACCGATCGTCGCCGTCGTTCCTTTCACCGATGAAACCGATGCGCTCCGTCTTGCAAACGATTCCATCTACGGGCTTTCGGGGTCCATTTGGACCAGGGACATTGGCCGCGCGCTGCGGATGGCGCGCGGCCTGGACTCCGGGAACCTCTCGGTGAATTCCCATTCCTCGGTCCGGTACTCCACACCCTTCGGAGGCTTCAAGCAGTCAGGACTTGGTCGCGAACTCGGACCAGACGCCCTGGACGCCTTCACCGAAACAAAAAACGTCTTCATCGCCACCCACCCGTGACTCCGACATCAGCAAAAGGGAGCCAGAAATGACCCAGCAGACCATCTCCAACCGCCTCGAGGGCCGCAGCGCCGTGATCACCGGCGGCGCCAGCGGCATCGGTTTGGCAACCGCCCGCAGATTCGCCGCCGAAGGGGCGCATGTCGTCATCGCCGATGTGGACCCGACCGCCGGCCTGCGTGCCGCCGAACAAGTCGGCGGCCTCTTCGTCAAAGTTGATGTGACAAACGAAGAGGAAGTCAAAAACCTCTATGAGACCACTAACGAGACCTACGGGCGGGTGGACATCTCCTTCAACAACGCCGGCATCTCCCCCGCCGCCGACGGATCGATCCTGGAGACCGGCATCGATGCCTGGCGCAAGGTGCAGGAGGTGAATCTCACCTCGGTCTTCTACTGCTGCAAATACGCCATCCCCTACATGCAGACCCAGGGCAAAGGCTCGATCATCAACACGGCGTCATTCGTCGCCGTCATGGGCGCCGCAACGTCCCAAATCTCCTACAGTGCATCCAAGGGAGGGGTCCTCGCCATGAGCCGGGAGCTGGGCGTCGAGTTTGCCCGCCAGGGCATCCGCATCAACGCACTGTGCCCGGGTCCGGTCAATACACCCCTCCTGAAGGACCTCTTCGCCAAGGACCCTGAGAAAGCCGCCCGCCGCCTCATCCATGTTCCGTTGGGCCGCTTCGCTGAACCGGAAGAACTCGCCGCTGCCGTAGCGTTCCTCGCCAGCGACGATTCCTCCTTCATCACCGCGTCAACCTTCCTGGTAGATGGGGGCATTTCCGGCGCGTATGTGACACCCGAGTGAGATCAGCCGTCAGAACAGTGCCGCCTGGACCTCGGGAACCACCGAACAATACCGCCCCAACTCGATCCGCCGCCCCTTCAACCGGGAGAGGTCGGCGAGAAGCGGCACATCCGAGCCTCCGATGAAGCTCAGCGCGGTGGGCCCCACCAGTGCCTCCACCCGGAATCCGTGTTCCCCGGCGGCCAGGTTGTGGGGGTACGGCTGCGTTCCCACCGCTGAAAGGACGTGCGACCACGACGACGGCGCCTCCCACCGCTGATCGGCCACCCTGAAACCGGGGAGGTCCAGTCCGTCGGTCAGCAGGTGGCGCACGCTGGCAGCGAACCCGGCATTTATCCCGTCGAGACGTCCCGGAGGAAGCGGCGACACCAAAGCCAACGTTTTCGCGGCGGACCGCACGGCCTGCACCAGCCCCACGTGACGGGTCACCGCGTCCTCAAGGACCCGAACGATCCGGCCGTCGTCGGCACGCGCAACATAGCGCGCGACGACGGCACCCTGTTCCGCCAACCGATGCCATTTGCGCAGATTCGACGCGGTACCGATCTTGGAGGCACCATCCGCGAAGGTCGCAACGTAGAGCCAGTGTTCCTGGGCGAGGTAGCTGAGCAGGCCATCCGGGGCGACTCCGAAGCGGTGCACATCGTGCATGAACCGCAGATCATCGCGCGCAAAACACCTGCCGCACTGGTATCCGCGCTCGGCGGTCGCTTGCTGGGGGCACGCCGTGTGATCCCGGGAATCCGGACCATACACACTGTGAAATCCGAGGCAGTGCCGCTCGCCGTACCCGCTCAGCACCCGAAAACCGAGGTCGACGCCGTCCCGCTGGGCTGATCCCACCACCGGCAACTTCAGCTCCGTCTGGGCGCCATCGGGTGTCGCCAGCTCCAGTGCCGGTCCGTCGCGGTGCCAGCTCACGCCCCTGCAGAGGAACCGTCCGTCGTCCATCCCCCAACTGTAGACACCCGGGCGCGTACGACCCCGAACACGTTGAAGGACCGGCGGTTTTCCGCCGGTCCTTCAATCAGACAGTGATACTGCGGTCAGGCAGTCTGGCCCGCGTGCTCGCCCTCGGCAATCTCTTCAATCATCTTGTCATTGAAAGCCGGGAGATCGTCAGGCGTGCGGCTGGTGACAAAGCCCTGGTCGGTGACCACTTCGTCGTCGCTCCAGTTGGCCCCGGCATTGCGGAGGTCGGTCTGCAGCGTGTGATACGAGGTCAGGTCGCGACCGCTGACAACTCCTGCCTCGATGAGCAGCCATGGTGCATGGCAGATCGCGGCAACCGGCTTATGCTGGGCGAAGAACGCACGGGCGAACGCCTGGGCATCCTTGTCGACCCGCAGGTGATCGGCGTTGATGACGCCGCCGGGTAGCACCAGTGCATGAAAGTCGTCAGCGTTGGCGTCAGCCACCGCGAGGTCGATGGTGAAGCTGTCGCCCTGGTCGGTGCCGTTGAAGCCCTGTATGGTGCCGGTGCCCGGCGCCACCAGGACCGGTTCTCCGCCAGCCTGCTTGACTGCGTCCCAGGGGCTGGTGAGTTCAATCTGCTCCACCCCGTCGGTGAGTAGAAACGCGACCTTTTTACCGGAAATGTTATGGGGGGACATGCTTCCTCCTGTGTTCAAAACGTCGATGTCGTACATCCCAACACTATTAACACCCTAAATAATAAGCAAGCTGCGTAACTGCTAAAGTCCCTCGGCGACCGCCGCTGCAGCCGATAGCCAAGCACGTTGCGTCGCCGGCCTCAAGTAGACCCAGCGGATGCGCCCCTTGTGCAGCGCCGGATCGTAGGGAATGGTCACGGCCCGGCGGGCGAGCTGCCCAAACCCATCGGCAATCTCCTGAGCCTGAGCTGCGGTGCCGTTCTTGTCCGACTGGCTGACGACGACGACGGCGTTCCGCGACAGTTCGGCATACCGCCCACCCCGGGATTGCAGTGCTTCCAGGAGCAGGGCGCCTGCCTCGGCGTGTTCCTCGAGGGTGGTGGTGGCAATGACCAACTGGTCCGTGTGGTGGATCATCCGCAGCCACCGTTCGGCGGTTTCGTCGTTGCCGGAGTCCACGATGTTCAGCCTGAAGTACTTCGAGGCCACCTCGTGCAGGTCGTCGAAATTGTCGGCGGTGACCTTCTGCTCGGACGCGAGGACGTCCGGCTTGGACCGCAGAACGTCGTACTTGTCTTCGGTCTGGTGATGCACGTAGCGGGCCAGCAGCGCGGACTGGGCCGACGGTGCCAACAGCTGGTCGGTCTGCGGGAGCAGATCCATCACGGTGGCACTGTGGGGTCCCTGTTCGGTACGCCACCCGAGGGTTCCGCGGGTCTCGTTGTTGTCCCAGGCCAGCACTGGTCCCCCGCCATTGCGGGCAAACACCGAGGACAGCATCACTGTGGTGGGCGTCTTGTTGGCGCCACCTTTGCCGTTGACCACCGAGATGGTGCGCGGGCCGGGCCTGTGCTGGCTCACGGCTCGAGTATTGGTGCGTTCCAGGAGTTCGCGCTTGGACGGCGCGATCCGGATACCGAGCTTCGACAGGAAGCCCCTCAACCCGGTCTCTGCAGGAACCCGTGAGGTGTCGGGGGCCAGAAAGGACTTGCGGCCGGACGGCCGCTCCGCCGACTGGCGGCCCGGTGCCGTTGGCGCTGAGGCTGCGAGCGCTCCAGACCCGGCTGGCGCGGACGTGGACACCGCCGACGCGGACGGCGCCGGGGCAGCTGGTCGAGCGTCCGCGGGTTCAGCGCCGGCAACCTCGGCGGGGGCTAGCCGGTCGGCGAACCGTGAAGCCCCGGAGATCGGTCCGGTGCCCTGGTCGGTCACGTGACCACGGCGTCGGCTGGCACGGGTCGGGAGGTCGGCCGGGTTGTCGGTGGGTCCCCACTCGGAGTTGTTGTCGGTCATGGGTTCCATCCGTTTCGTGCGCCGCGGACAGCCCGGTGTTCAGTGCGGTGTTCAGTGCGAGTGTTCGCCCCATCCTATAAGGATGCTGGTTGTGGGGCACTGGTCCTGCGGTACTAAAGGCTAAAGGCCAAAAAGAAAGCAGGCCAGCGGCTTTTCAGCCTCTGACCTGCTATGTCTGTAGCGGTGCCGGGACTCGATCCCGGGACCTCACGATTATGAGTCGTGCGCTCTAACCAGCTGAGCTACACCGCCACAAATGAGTGTGCCCGCAGCCGGGCCGTCTGGCCTGCTTGCGGGACTCCCACTTGAGAGCCCCCCACCGGAATCGATCCGGTGACCTCGTTCTTACCAAGAACGCGCTCTACCACTGAGCTAGGGGGGCAACAGCAGAAAACTTTACCAGCTTCTGCGACCTACACGAAATCAGCTTCCGACCGCTCGGGCCGGGCCATGATTTCACCGCCAGATCCCCGAAAAACCGGGGGATCTGGCGAAATCAATCAGCTACTTAGTCACCACTTGTCGCGACGCTGGGTGGTGCCCGCGCCGGCACCCTTGCCGTGACGTTCCTTACGATCTCCACTGGCGCTGGCGCTGTGTCCGGACGAGCGGAAGCCGCCGTCATGCCCGCGGTCCTTAGTGAAGCCGCCACCCTCGCCTTCGCTCTTCTTGAACGGCTTCTTGAAGCCGTCGCGGTCGCCTGTTGGCTTGCGGCCCTTGTCCAGTTCGAGGTGGATCAGCTCGCCGCCGATACGCGTCTTCGACAGGGCACGCCACTGGTCCTTGGACAGGTCCGCTGGCAGCTCCACCAGGGTGTGGTCGGCGCGGATGTCAATGCCGCCAATCTGCGCTGAGGACAAGCCGCCCTCGTTGGCAATGGCGCCAACGATTGAGCCGGGCATGACCCGCTGGCGACGACCGACAGCAATGCGGTAGGTCGCGTTGCCTTCGGTCAGGCTGCGGGTGGGTCCGCGTGAGCCGAAACCATCCTTGCGGCCTGCTGCGCGTTCCTTCTGGCCCGCTGGAGCAACGGGGATGTCCTTGACCAGGATCGGGTTGCCACCCTGCGCCATGACGGCGAGGGCTGCTGCGATCTCGGAGGCAGGCACGTTGTGCTCGGTTTCGTAGCTGGAGATCAGGTCACGGAAGATTGACACGTCTTCGGTGGCGATGGTCTCGGTGATCCGGTCAGCGAACTTGTTCAGCCGCAACGCGTTGACGGCGTCGGAGGATGGCAGATGCATCTGCTCGACAGGCTGACGGGTTGCCTTTTCAATCGAGCGCAACAGGTACTTCTCCCGCGGCGTAATGAAGAGGATCGCATCGCCTGAACGGCCCGCGCGGCCGGTCCGGCCGATGCGGTGCACGTAGGACTCAGTGTCGTGGGGGATGTCGTAGTTGACGACGAGTGAGATGCGCTCGACGTCGAGCCCGCGGGCGGCGACGTCAGTGGCCACGAGGATGTCGAACTTGCCGTCGCGGAGACCTTCGATCGTCCGCTCGCGCTGCTGCTGGGGGATGTCACCGTTGATTGCTGCAGCCTGGAAGCCCCGTGAACGCAACTTGTCCGCCAGGTCTTCGGTCGCCATCTTGGTGCGCACAAACGCGATGATGCCATCGAAGTCTTCGACCTCAAGGATGCGCGTGAGGGCATCCAGCTTGTGCGGGCCCATCACCTGCAGGAAGCGCTGACGCGTGTTGGTGCCAGTCGAGGTTTTACCCTTGACGGTGATTTCTGCTGGATTGTTCAGGTACTTCGACGCAATGCGGCGAATGGCGCTAGGCATCGTTGCCGAGAACAGCGCCACCTGCTTGTCATCTGGTGTACCGGACAGGATCTGCTCGACGTCGTCGGCGAAGCCCATGCGCAGCATCTCGTCGGCCTCGTCCAGGACCAGGTACTGGAGGTTGGACAGGTCGAGTGAGCCCTTGGAGATGTGGTCAATAACGCGCCCTGGGGTACCCACCACTACCTGCGCACCGCGGCGCAGGCCGGCCAGCTGAGGGCCGTAGGGCGCTCCACCGTAGACCGGCAGGACCGTGAAGTTGTCAATGTGCTTGGCGTAGGAAGCGAAAGCTTCGGCGACCTGCAGCGCCAGTTCGCGGGTCGGTGCGAGCACCAGGATCTGGGTGAACTTGCTGGGACCGTTGAGGTCGGCGAGCTCGGCCATGCGGGACAGGGCGGGAATCGCGAATGCTGCGGTCTTACCGGTACCCGTCTGCGCGAGGCCGACGACGTCGCGCCCTTCCAGCAGCACCGGAATGGTGGCGGACTGGATGGGGGAAGGCTTTTCGTAGCCGACATCGCTCAGGGCCGCGAGGACACGGCCGTCAAGACCGAAGTCGGTGAATTTGATGTCATCAGCTTCGGGAGCTTCAACATTCTGGGGAGCGTCCACGGCGTCGCGAGCTACTAGAGTTTCGGGAGCGTTATTTTCTGGCATGAGGGATTGACCTTCAGGTAGATGCCGGGGAGCTGGAACTAAAGGATGATTCCAGCCCATGAACATAGAAATCCGGCACTGTTTCAATCCCGCGGCAGGACTTCGCGTCATAACTGGCGGCCGCTATCTCAGCGGTCTGTATGACGTTTTCTTCTAGCCGGCGCTCCCTGATGAATCTGCCCGCATGCTTACTCTGCGAGCCCCAACACAACCTATCCAGCCCAGCGAAATGGGCGGAATTTTAAGGGAATACCGGTGTGGGGGATGTTCCAAGTGTACCGCATGGGGGTGCCGGGCCGCATCCACAACGACGACGACAACGCGTGAGCCTGCCCACACCCGCGTGAGCCTTGGTGCCCTGCTAGGCCCTTCTCAATACGGCGGCGACTACAGCGTGGATTTCGGGGCTGAGCGTCACGCCCCGCTCCTCGGCGTTCAGAAGCCGCCGGGCCGCGTCGGCGCCCAGGCCGGCGAACACCTGGTGCCCGGTGATCCCGTGGTCGGGGCGCTTCACCACGGTGACAGTGTCGCCTGCCTGGACTGATCCTTTGGTGATGACCCGCAGGTAGGTTCCTACCCGGTTCTCCTCGGCGAACCGCTTCACCCACCGCGGCTCCTTGACGAACCGGGCGAAGTTCATGCAGGGGGTGCGGGGCGCCGTTACTTCGAGGACAACGTCGTCACCCACCTGCCAGCGTTCGCCGATGACCGCATGGCTGGTGTCGATACCGTCCAGCCTGAGGTTTTCCCCGAACATGCCCGGGCCCATCACCCGGCCCAGCTGGGCGTCCCAAAAGTCGGCGTCCTGCTGTGAGTAGGCGTAGATGGCTTTGGATTCGCCGCCGTGGTGCTTGCGGCTCGCCTGCACATCACCCGTGAGGCCCAGCTTATGCACGTTGACGGGTCCATCGACGGGGCGCTTGTCGATAGCAGTCACACCGGTGGAGTCCTTCGTGGGGAGCAACGCGTGGACTCGGCACACAGCGAGCAGGGAACCTGTTGTCATAACCTCTATCCTAGGGAGCCTCACGGTTCAAACCGGTACCCCATCCCGCTTTCGGTAATGAAGTAGCGCGGCCTGGCGGGGTCCGGTTCCAGTTTCTTGCGCAACTGGTTGAGATAGACCCTCAAATACTGCAGCTCCTTGGCGTAGGCCGGCCCCCACACTTCCAGCAGCAGTTGCCGTCCGGAGATCAGCCGGCCCGGGGAGGCCACCAGCAGGTCCACGATCTTCCACTCGGTCGGCGTCAGTCGCACCTCGGCATCACCGCGGATGGCCGTCCGGGCCCCGGTATCGAGGATGAAGTCGGGGGTCCGGATGATTGGCGAGGCCGGCACAACAGCACGGCGGCTGGCCGCGCGCAGCCGGGCCAGCAGTTCGTCGAGGCCGAAAGGCTTGGTGACGTAGTCGTCCGCTCCCGCGTCGAGGGCGTCCACCACATCATCCGATCCGTGCCGCGCGGATAACACGATAATGGGGGTCTGAGTCCATCCCCGCAGGGCCGCGATCACGTCCATCCCGTCCATGTCCGGCAGCCCAAGGTCAAGCACCACGATGTCGGGGCGGTGGTCGGCCGCGGCGGCGAGCGCCGAGGCCCCGTCGACCGCGGTGATCGGTCGGTAGCCGTGTGCGCGCAGGTTGATTTGGAGGGCGCGGAGGAGCAGCGGTTCGTCATCGACAATGAGGACCGTGGTCACTGGATCCCCCTCACGAGCCCACGCCAGTGGCCAGCGGCAGCCGGATCCGCAGGGTCAGCCCGCCGCCCGGTGTTGCTTCGGCGACCAGCTGGCCATTCATCACCTCGGTGAATCCCTTGGCGACAGCAAGGCCCAGGCCGACGCCCGCTCCGGCCGGGGCGTCGCTGGCCCTTTGAAAGGGCAGGAAGATGGTGGCGGCGTCGTCAGCTCCCACTCCCTGCCCATGGTCGACCACGCGCAGCTCCCCCGCCGGCACGCCGTCGGCACCAACGCCTACCGTCCCTTCCACCGACGCGCTGATCACGATGTCCTCCCCGCCGGCATACTTGTCGGCATTTTCGACAATGTTGGCGATGACCCGTTCCAGCATGCCGGGATCGGCGTCGACCGGCGGCAGGTTACCGGGTACCTCCACCCGGACCCGGCGCGCCGGAAGGCCAGCCAACGCAGCAGGAATCACGTCGGCCCAGTGCACGGCACGGAGGTGCGGAGTCACGGCGTCACCGGTTAGCCGGGACATATCGAGCAGGTTGTTGACCAACGCGTCCAACCGGTCGGCGTAGTTTTCGATGGTTTCCAGCAGCTCCTTCTCCTCGTCGGCCGGAAGCTGGACTGCATCGTGCCGAAGGCTACTGACGGCGAGCTTGATACCCGCGAGAGGAGTGCGCAGGTCGTGCGAGACGGCACGCAGGATCGCCGTCCGCATGACGTTGCCTTCGGTGAGCCTGCGGTTCGTCTGGGTGCTGGTGAGGAGTTCCTGGCGTTGCCGCATCGCGGCGAGTTGGGATCCAAAGGCGGTGAGAAGGCGGCGCTCCCGTGTATTCAAGGCCCTGCCGTAGAGGGCCAGCACCAGACCGTCGGCCAGCTCCTCGGTGGTATCGGCCGAAAACAGGGCTAAGTCGGTTTTTTCGCTATTTGAGAAGGCACCCGGGGCCCCGTCGCTGAGTACTAGCGTCGGAGCGGCGCCGCTAGGGACACTCCGGTCGAACAAGGCCACCGCTTCCACCTGGAAGTGGGTGCGGACGTGGGCGAGGAAGCCCTGCAGGGTGTCTTCGGCGGCCAGAACGCCGCGAGCCAGTTCGCCGAGTGTCGCGGCTTCGGCTGACGCCGCCGCGGCCTCACGGGAGCGACGGGCGGCCAGGCCCACCACCAGCGACACCGCCACGGCTACCGCGACAAAAATGATGAGGGTGAACAGATTCTGCGGGTCGGTGATCTCCAATGATCCGACAGGTGCTGTGGAGAAGTAGTTGAGGACCAGGGTTCCCCACAGGGCAGCGAGCAGGGCGGGCCACAGCCCGCCCACCAGGGCTACGGCGATCACACCGGCCAACTGGACCAACACATCGACGGCGAGGAAATCGCTGCCAATGGTGAACATCGCCCATTCCAGCAGCGGTGGGAGAAGCAAAGCCAGGGCGAACCCGGCGCCCACCCGCACGCGGCCCAGCGTGCCTAACGTACCGAGAGAAGATGACGACATGCCAGCATTCTGTCAGGGATTCGGGCCGGAAGTCGGAGGCGGCGGTCGGAGGCGAGCGTCGGGGCTAAGCCGAGAAGCCGCCGTCGGCCTTCACCAACTGACCATTAATCCACCGGCCGTCCTTGGACAGGAGGAACGCGACAACTCCCGCGACATCCGCTGGGGTGCCGAGCCGGCCTGTGGGCTGACGCTGGGTGAGTGTGTGCCGCACCTCGTCGGACATCCACCCGGTGTCGACCGGCCCCGGGTTGAGGGCGTTGGAGCTGATGTTGCGCTCGCCCAGTTCCCGGGCTGCGGCGAGCACAATCCTGTCCTGCGCACCCTTGGAGGCACCGTAGGGCAGGTTGTTGACTGTGTGGTCGCTGGTCAAAGCGACAATCGCTCCGCCATTGTCGTTGCACTGCAGCGCGAAGGCGTTGATCAGTTGCCAGGAGGCGCGGACGTTGACGGCGAAATGTCGATCGAAGCTTTTCACCGACGTGGTGAGGAGCCCCGAGTCAACGCCCTCGCAATGCGAAAGCACCAGTCCGCTCAGGGTGCCGAGTTCCATCCGGGCGGCCGCAACGAGTGACCCGGGAGTCTTGGGGTCCTCAAGATCGCCGGGGAGGGCGACCACCCGTGAGCCGAGGGCCTCCAGTTCGGGAATCAGATCCTGCAGTTCCGAGGCCGGGTTGGTCGTGCTGTTGACCCGCTGATCGTAGGGGTGCCAGTAGCTCAGGGCCAGGTCCCACCCGTCGACGGCGAGCCGGCGGGCAATCCCGGCGCCGAGCCCTACCGTCCGACCTACGCCGGTGATGAGTGCTGCTTTCCGTGCCATTGCCTGTTCGTCCTTCCCTGGAGTCGGTTTTCAGTCTAGGCGGCCCGCTGTGGCCTGCGGGCTCGCTGGCGCGCCCGCACGCTGACCCGTCGCGGGGCGAAGACGGTAGGTTGGAGATCACAACACTCTGCCGAAAGGTCACCACCCATGACTGTCACAGCAATCATCAACGCCCATGTTGTTCCCATCGAAGGCGCCCCCTTCGATGGTGCAGTGCTGATGGAGGACGGCAAGATTATTGCGCTCGGAGCAGGCATCGTCATCCCCGACGGCGCCGAGATTCACGACGCCGCTGGCCAGTGGCTGCTGCCCGGCCTCATCGATGCCCACGTACACCTGGGCACCCATGAGGAAGGCGAAGGGTGGGCTGGCGACGACACCAACGAGATGACGGACCCGGTCACCGCCGGCGTCCGCGCGATCGACGCCGTCAACCCGTACGATCCAGGGTTCGACGACGCCCTGGCCGGCGGTATCACCGCTGTGAACGTCAACCCCGGCTCGGGTAACCCTATCGGCGGTCTCGCCGTCGCCATTCACACCCACGGCCGCTACATCGAGGAAATGGTGCTCCGCTCCCCCAGCGGACTGAAATCTGCGCTTGGCGAGAACCCGAAGCGGGTATACGGAGAGAAGAAGCAGACCCCGTCGACCCGCCTGGGCACCGCCATGGTGATCCGCAAGGCCTTCATGGACGCCCAGAACTACCTGGGCAAAGCCGATGAGAATGCCCGCGATCCCAAACTCGAGGCGCTCGCCATGGTGCTGCGCCGGGAAATCCCCTGGCGCCAGCACGCGCATCGTGCCGACGACATCGCGACCGCCATCCGGCTGGCCGATGAGTTCGGCTACGAGCTGGTCCTCGACCACGGCACCGAAGCCCACCTGCTCGCCGATGTCATCGCCGAACGAGGGATCCCGGTGCTCATCGGCCCGCTGTTCACCACCAAATCCAAGGTGGAGCTGCGTGGCCGGTCGATTGCCAACCCCGGCAAGCTGGCCGCTGCTGGCGTCGAAATTTCCATCATCACCGACCACCCAGTGATTCCGATCAACTTCCTGATTCACCAGGCGACCTTCGCCATCAAGGAGGGCCTCGACCGCGACACCGCACTGCGCTCCATCACGATCAACCCGGCCAAGGTGCTCGGTTTGGCCGACCGGATGGGGTCGCTCGAGGTCGGCAAGGACGCCGACGTCGTCCTCTGGAGCGGTGACCCGCTGGACGTCATGCAGCGGGCTCTGACCGTGTGGATTGGCGGCCGTGCCGTGTACAGCTACGACGTTGAAACCCGGGCCGGCGTCGTCGTCCCCCGCGGCTAGCATGGCGCGTACCCCGCGGGTGACCCTACCCCCGCTGCCCTGGACGCTGAGGCTGGGCATTGCTGTGTGGCTGGTAGTGGGAACCCTGTTCCTGGTGGCGTCGGGGTCGTTCCTGGTGTCGGCGCGGCTCCAGGAACAGGACCGGGCAGGTTTGATGGGGCTCGGCGTCGTGATGGGGGTGCTGGCGTTGCTGCAGTTCTTCCTGGTGTTCCGGCTGCGGCGGGGGAAGCGCAGCGCACGGGAACTGCTGACGTCGATGGGGATCATCGTCGGGCTGCCGGTCTTGCTGCGCGGGACCCCGGGGCTGTCTGTCGTCGCCGTCGTAATGTTGCTGGCCATCGTGCCGCTGTGGCTTCCGCCGAGCGGCGCGTGGCTTCAGGCGGTGGATGCGAAACCGGAGAACAAGTACCGACGGCTGATTCGCAGGACCCTCAGCCCCTTCAAAAAGCCCTAGCTACCCCATTGACTGACAACTTAACTAACAACGCGCCCGCAATTCACTGCGGGCGCGTTGTTAGTTTACCGACTTACAGCACGGCGAAGGCCTGGTCCAGATCGGCGATCAGGTCCGCGACGTCCTCAATGCCGACAGACAGCCGGATCAGGTTTTCCGGCACAGCGAGTTCAGTGCCGGCCACCGAAGCGTGGGTCATCGCTGACGGGTAGTTCATCAGCGACTCAATGCCGCCCAGCGATTCCGCGAGGGTGAACACGTGAGTCGACTCGGCCACCTTGCGGGCAGCCGCCTCGCCCGCCTTGAATGACACCGAGATCATGCCGCCGAAGTCTCTCATCTGGGCTGCAGCGAGGTCGTGGCCGGGGTGCTCTGGCAGACCCGGGTAAAAGACCTGTTCCACCTCGGGACGGCCCTGCAGCCAGTCGGCGATCGCCCGGGCGTTTTGGCTGTGCCGGTCCATCCTGACGCCGAGGGTCTTGAGGCCGCGCGTCGTCAGCCAGGCTTCCATCGGTGCCGAGACGGCACCGACAGCGAACTGGATAAAGCCCACCTTCCCGGCGATCTCCTCGTTGCTGGTGATTACTGCACCGCCGCTGGCGTCGGAGTGCCCGCCAATGTACTTGGTGGTGGAGTGGACGACGACGTCGGCCCCCAGCGAGAGCGGCTGCTGCAGGTACGGCGTCGCGAAGGTGTTGTCGACCACGAGGATGGCACCGGCGTCGTGCGCAATCGCCGCAATGGCTGAAATATCCGAGATCTTCATCATCGGGTTCGACGGCGTCTCGACCCACACCATGCGGGTGTTATCGCCAACAGCGACCCGGACGGCGTCGAGATCCGACATGTCCACTGCTGCGTTGCTGATGCCCCACGGCGAAAGGACCCGGTCGATCAGCCGGTAGGTGCCGCCGTAGACGTCGTTGCCCATGACGATCCGGTCCCCCGGTGCCAGCAGCGCGCGAATCAGGGAATCCTCGGCGGCTAGCCCCGACGAGAAGCTGAACCCGTGGGTTGCGCCCTCCAGAGCGGCGAGCTGCGTCTGCAGCGAATCACGCGTCGGGTTGGTGCCACGCCCGTACTCGTACCCGTTCCGCAGTTGCCCGATCCCATCCTGCGCAAACGTGGTGGTCTGGTAGAGCGGGGGAATGACAGCGCCCGTCGTCGGATCCGGCGTCTGGCCGGCATGGATGGCCCGGGTGTTGAAGCCCTGGTTCTCAGCGTGCGTCATGGTGCTCCTTAGAGGGAAGTCAGAGTGGGGAAGTCAGATACTCATATAGGTCAGCAAATCGTGGCGCGTCAGAATTCCCACGGGCGACCCAACGAACGTGACCATCAGCGTGTCAGAGTCCACCAGCCGTTCCCGCGCGGTGGCCACCGACTCCAGCGACCCGATCAGCTGCAGCTTCTCATTCATGTGCTGCGAGATCTTGTCCGTCAGTTTGGCTTCGCCGTGGAAGAGCTTGTCGGTAAGCAGGCGTTCATCCACCGAACCCAGCACCTCGCCCATCTTCACCGGCGGCTCCTGTGAGAGGACCGGGATGTTGGAGACGCCATACTCGTTCATAATGTGGATGACGTCGCGCACCGTTTCGGTGGGATGCGTGTGGACCAGATCCGGCATGTTGCCGGTCTTGGCGCGCAGGATCTCGCCGACCGTCGCTTCATCTCCGCTTTCCAGGAAACCGTAGGACTTCATCCAGTCGTCGCTGAAAATCTTGCCGAGGTAGCCGCGGCCCCCGTCGGGCAGGAGGACGACGACGACGTCGTCTTTGGTGAGCTCCTTGGCAACCCGCAGCGCGGCCACCACTGCCATCCCGCAGGACCCCCCGACCAGCAGGCCCTCCTCGCGGGCGAGGCGGCGGGTCATGGCGAAGCTCTCCGCGTCGGTGACGGCCATGATCTCGTCGGCGACGGTCTTGTCGTAGGCCTCGGGCCACATGTCCTCGCCGACGCCCTCAACGAAGTAGGGGCGGCCTGTGCCGCCGGAGTAGATGGACCCCTCGGGGTCGGCGCCGATCACGCGCACCGGTCCGCTGGCTCGGTCCGCCGATACATCCTTGAGGTAGCGGCCGGTGCCGCTGATGGTGCCTCCGGTCCCGACGCCGGTGACGAAGTGGGTGATTTTGCCGTCGGTGTCGTTCCAGATTTCGGGTCCGGTGGACTCGTAGTGGCTCCGGGGGCCGTTGGGGTTGGAGAACTGGTCCGGCTTGAACGCGCCGGGAATCTCGCGGGTGAGCCGGTCGGAGACGCCGTAGTAGGACTGCGGGCTGTCGGGTGCGACAGCGGTGGGGGTGACCACTACCTCGGCGCCATACGCGGCCAGCACATTCCGCTTGTCTTCGCCCACCTTGTCGGGCACCACGAAGATGCAGCGGTAGCCGCGCTGCTGGGCCACGAGCGCCAGCCCGACGCCGGTGTTGCCCGAGGTCGGCTCGACAATGGTGCCACCGGGCTTGAGCTTGCCCTCGGCCTCGGCGGCGTCGATGATTTTCACAGCAATGCGGTCCTTGACGGAGCCGCCGGGGTTCAGGTATTCCACCTTCGCCAGGACTGTTGCCGCAATTCCTTCGGTCACACTGTTCAGTTTGACCAGCGGGGTGTTGCCGATCAGGTCCACTACGGAGTTCGCATACTTCATACCTACAAAGTTACCGCGAAGTATTCTTCTCCCATGACGGTGTGGACCCGCCGGCCACGCTCCTTCCTGGTTCTCCGGTGACCGCTACCACCAGCGATCCCGTTTCGGTGGTCAACCAAGACCTCGGTGGCCGATATTCCCCTCCCCGTTCTCCACCTTGCTGACCGATGTCCAGATTGCTCACCAGATCACCGTCAGTTTCTCTGGACGTCAGCCCGGCGTGACACCATTGAGTCATGACCAGTTCCGTTGCCCAGCGCGCAGCTCCAGGGTCTCCCGCGCCCGAGTCGCTGGTGTGGGAACCGCAGGGCCCGTACAACCTGGCGGGCACCATCGGATCGTTGCAATGCGGCGCGTTTGATCCGGCGTTCGTTCATCATCAGGGCGGCGTCTGGCTGGCGTTCCGGAACGACCACGGCGCCACCACCCTCCGGCTCGAACAGCGCGGGGCGCTCGGCACTGCGCGCGTCCATGCGCTGGCCTGGGGTCCGGGTGCCCGCGCCGCCATGGACGCGGCCCCCACCCTGCTGGGCGACGCCGACGACTGGAGCCACTTCGATAGCCCGCACTTCCTGGCTGCCCTGCCGGAACTGGCCCGCAAAGGCCGGTACCTCAATCCCGGGTTGCGGTTACCCTCGACGGGACGGATGCTCGACGCCGTCGTCCGTGTGATTCTTGAGCAGAAGGTGACCGGGATCGAGGCCAAACGGGCGTGGCGCTGGCTGCTGACCCGGCACGGCGATGCTGCCCCGGCCGCGCCTGGGGCACCTCCGGGACTCAGGCTGCCGCCCACCGCCGCCCAGTGGCGACGGGTCCCGTCCTGGGATTGGCATCGTGCGGGCGTCGATGCGCACCGGTCGGACACCATCATGAAGGCCGTGGCGATGGCCACCGGATTGGAGCGGCTGGCGGGGGTTCCGTCGGCGGGCAGGGTCACCGCCGCACTGTGTTCGGTGCCGGGGATCGGAGCCTGGACGGCCGCGGAGGTGCTGCAGCGGACCCACGGCTGCCCGGATTCGATTTCCGTGGGCGACTACCATTTGGCTGCCTACGTCGGCGCGGCACTGACCGGCCGGCGGACCGACGACGCTGGGATGCTGGAGTTGTTGGCGCCGTGGTCCGGGAACCGACAGCGGATAGTGCGGATGCTCTACGCCAGCGGCTTCCGAAAGCCTACCTACGGTCCGCGGCTGGCGCCCGAGGATCATCGTCACCGCTAGGCTTAACAGCATGAGCGAACCAGTAGATGTGACCGCCGTATTTCTCCCCAACCCCGGCGAAGTGTTCAGGGTGAAGCTGGCCCTGGATATTGCCGTTGAACAAGTGGTCGCCGAGCCGGGATGTATCAGGTACGAGATCACCGATGTGGCTGAAGACCGCGTCGTCCTGACGGAGCGGTGGGAGTCCGAGGAGCTGCTAGCGCAGCATCTGCAAGGTCCTGCGGTGCAGGATCTTGGCGAGTCGCTCAGCGCACTATTGGCCGAGCCGGTTCAGATCACCAAGAGCGCCTGAGACCAAGAAACCCCCACCCCTGTGACAGGGGCGGGGGTCTCTTCATGAGCTCCGTAAGCCCGAAGACTAGCTGGTCTTTTGATTGTCCTGTGCTGGTGCGTCACTTGCGGGTACCTCTGCCGGGGTGCCCGCCTGGGCCGCAGCCTGTTGCTGGGTCACCTGCTCGTGGACCTCTTTCATGTCGAGACCCTTGACGGCGTCGACAAGCTCGCCGAACTGGGTGGCGTTCATCGCGCCGGGCTGCGAGAACACCAGCACCTTTTCGCGGAAGGCCATCAGGGTGGGGATCGAGGTGATCCCGGCTGCGGCGGCAAGGGACTGCTCGGCCTCCGTGTCCACCTTGGCGAAGGTGATGTCGTCGTGCTTTTTCGACACGGCGTCGTACACGGGAGCGAACTGCTTGCACGGGCCACACCATTCGGCCCAGAAATCGACGAACACAATGTCGTTGGTCTCAATGGTCTCGGGGAAGGTTGCCTCGGTTACTTCAATAGTTGCCATGCTTTAACGCTAACGAAGATGCGCGCGGTTGTCTCCCCGTGTTCGCTCTCGATGAAGAATGACGGACCGCAGTGCTGCACGTACCGGGTCCGATACCGAGGCCGCCGTCCCGATGGTTTCACGTTCTATCGTTTCCCTGTTCTGCTAGAACAGTTTTGCCAAAACAGCAGTCAACGATCTATGAAATCCGCGGTGCTCGCAAGTGAACCTCTGGGCAAAAAAGTAGCCCGTCCAGATCTTGGCGAAGATCTGAACGGGCTACTTTCTCGGTGCACCGGCGTTTGTGGCAGATACTGGATTCGAACCAGTGAAGGCGTTGCCAGCTGATTTACAGTCAGCCCCCTTTGGCCGCTCGGGTAATCTGCCAAACGTCCTCATAAAATGAGGTTCACCCACGGTAACCGCGGGCAAGATAACTTTACAGAAAATCATCCAAAGAATCGAATCGCGTTGCGACCGGTCTCATCCAGTCCCGGGTTGGCCCTACAGCCCGGCGTAGACGCGACGCTCAATCTGCGTGTAGAACGCGTCAGCCTGGCTAGCGGTCACAGAGCCGAACGCGACGGCGTCGTCCAGTTCTGATCTGACTCCGGCCAGCCGCTCGGCGCTGCCTGGCCTCTCGTAGGTGACCTCGACCATCGACGACGGCCCGGACGCCACTGCTGGCATCGCAGACAGCCCCGCAATAGACACCGCCGATGAGGCCGCGAGGAATGTGCCCGCGACCGCGTGCCGGACTCGAACTTGGTACCGTACGCGCGGTTTGTGGCTCATGGTTTTTCCTCCAGATCGATCACTGAAATCCACACTTCCACCAGCGATTGTGAGGAGGCACCGGACTTCCTGTTGATCGGCTGTGAATCGTCCCACGCGCCGATCCATGGAGAACCGATTAGGCTGGGACCAGATCCTTCTCACTACCCCAAAGGAGACATTGTGGCGAGCGAATCCACTTTTGATGTTGTCAGCAAAGTAGACAAGCAGGAGGTTGCCAACGCCCTGCACCAGGCGCAGAAGGAGATCGTCCAGCGCTACGACTTCAAAGGTATCGGCGCAGAGGTCGACTTCAGCGGCGAAATGATCCTAATGAAGGCCAACTCAGAGGAGCGCGTCCTGGCGGTCCTCGACGTACTGCAGTCCAAGATGATCAAGCGGGGCATCTCCCTGAAGTCGCTCGACACCGGTGAGCCCTACGCCTCGGGCAAGGAGTTCCGCCTGGAGACCACCATCAAAGAGGGCATCGCCCAGGATGTGGCCAAGAAGATCAACAAGCTGATCCGAGACGAGGCTCCCAAGGGTGTCAAGTCCACTATCCAGGGCGACGAACTGCGGGTCAGCTCCAAGTCCCGCGATGATCTGCAGGCCACCATGTCGCTGCTCAAGGGCTTCGATGAGGCGGACCTGCAGTTTGTGAACATGCGCTAGGTACCCGCACCTCACCCGAAAAGGTGGCGTTCCCGCACCGGGAACGTCACCTTTTCGGGTCTAACGGGACTGGTTTGGATAAATCCTTTGACATTTGTTAGCTATGTCACTCACACTTTGAAAACAAAAGTTGTCTGGCAGGCTACGTGGGCGGCGGATCGCCGTCGACCTCTCGAAGAAGGACCGCACTCAATGACCGAGCATTCTGGCCTGACCGAAGAGGACGTCGAAAAAGCCGCTGGGCGCATCGTCGCAGCGTTTTCACGGACTGACACAGAAACCTATTTCGCGTCGTTCACCCCCGGCGCCACCTTCGTGTTCCATACCGAGGACCGGCGACTCGAACGGCGGGCCGATTATGAGGCGCTCTGGCAGTCATGGCTCGCGGAGGGCTGGCGGGTCACCAAGTGCCTGAGCAGCAACCAGTCGATCCAACTGCTGGGCGACACCGCCGTCTTCTGCCATGACGTGAAGACCACCATCAACACCGGCGAGACCACCCTTGAACGGGAAACCATTGTCTTCCACCGGGACGACGCCGGCTCTGTCCACGCCGTCCACGAGCACCTTTCGCCCCTCCCCGACTCCCCCGAATCCAGGTAGCGCCATGTCAACATCACAAAGTACCGGACGCTCGTCCGGCTCAGCATTCTCCCGGTTGTCCGATCATCTGGAAAAGAATTCCGAAGGCTTCGGCCCCATCAGAGGCAGCCTCGGCGCTGGGCGAATGGGCATGATCTGGTTGGCCGCCAACCTCGTGGTCACCACGCTGCTCACCGGAACACTCTTCGTTCCCGGCGTGTCCTGGCCCCTCGCCGTCGGGCTGATCATCCTCGGAACGGTGATCGGTGGCGCCGTCCTCGTCCTGGTGGGCAATATGGGCACCCGCACCGGGCTGCCCACCATGTCGCTGACCAAGGGCTCCTTCGGGCTCCGCGGTTCGTTCCTTCCGGTCGCCGCCAACGTGGTGATCCTGATGGGATGGAGTTGGGTTCAGGCCATGCTGGCCGGAGTCACAGTCAACTTCCTGGTGGAGCAGGCTACTGGCTTCTCCAGTCCGATCCTGTTCTCGGTCCTGTGCCAGCTGCTGGTGGTGTGTCTGGCGATCTTCGGCCACGCTGGCATCGCCCGGGTCGAACCGTGGCTCGCCCTCGTGATCCTCGCGTTCATGGCGTACATTTTCGTCACCGCGTTCACCACATTCGCGCCGTCGGACTTTGCCGCGCTGCCCGCCGATCCCGAACTCGACTGGTCCGGAGTGGCAGTGCTCGACGTCGTCATAGCCACCGCAATCTCCTGGACAGTCCTGTCCGCGGAGTTCAATCGCCTTGCGAAGTCTCAGTCCGCCGGGATGATCGGTTCGGGCATCGGGTACACGCTGTCAACGGTCCTGGCGATGGTGCTCGGCGCGACCTCTGTCGCGTATCTGGTGCTCGACGGCGGCGAGGCAGTGGCGTTCGATCCCACCGCCATCGTGGCAGCCTTTGGAACGCCGCTGGCCGTAGTGATCTTCCTGTCAGTCATGGCGACAAACACCATGGTGGTGTACGGCATGGTGTCCTCGGTCGTGAACATGGTTCCGTCGAGCAAGGTGAAGTTCCTGCCGACGGCTCTAGTCCTCGGCGGAATCTCCATCCTTGGGTCCACCTGGCTGGCGCTGCTGGACCAGTTCACGTCGTTCCTCGTCATCATCGGTTCGCTGTTCATCCCCGTGTTCGCGGTCATGCTGGTGGACTACTACATTGTTCGCAAGCGTCACTACAACCGGGACATCCTGCGCGGCTCCGGCGGCGACTACTGGTACTTCAAGGGCGTCAACATCGCCGCGGTGGCCGTCTGGGTGATCGGGGCAAGCGCGTCACTTATCCTCACCTATTCGGTGCCGAGCCCGATCGGCGCGACAATCCCCACCTTCATCATCTCCGCGGGCCTCTACCTGGGGTGGGCGCTTGTTACCAAGCGAATCGTGTCAGGGACACCTGATCATTCGCATCTCAGCAACTCTGCTGCCCCTCATGGTTCTGCTGTTTCCACGGGCGCGGATTCCGGGCGCCGTGCGGCTCGTTGATCTTTCGCATCCCATTGTCACGGGGATGCAGGTCTTCCCGGGCGACCCCGAGGTAACGATCACCGTTACTGCCGAGATTGTTGCGGATGGGTTCCAGGTGGCCGAGGTGCATGCCGGCACCCACACCGGAACCCATCTGGACGCGCCACTGCACACCATCGAGGGTGGCGCGTCGGTGGATCAGATCGACCTCAGCCGGCTGGTCGGTGTGGCCCGGATTGTTCGGCTTCCGCAGGTTGAACCTGGTCATGTCTTTGTCTGGTCCGACGTCGAAGCGCAGCTTTCCGATCTGGGCTCGGTGGCGATGGTGTTGTTCCAAACGGGTTGGTCCGCGCACTTTGGCACGGAATTGTATCTGCGACACCCAGCATTCGACGCCGAAGTCGCGGTTGGCTTGTTGGATCGCGGCATCTCGGTGGTTGGCATGGACACCCTCAACCCGGATTTCACTGATCTATCCGGCGCCGAGGTCGATCTCCCTTTTCATCGAACTCTCTTGGGCGCTGACGGCGTGATCGTTGAGAACCTGACCAATCTGGCGTCGGTGGATTTTATTGACCCGTGGGTGTCGGTGCTGCCACTGCCGTATCAGGGGATGGACGGTTCTCCCGTCCGCGCTGTGGCGATGGAGCTCCCTGCCCGGTAAGCCCTTTCCCTTGCCCAGCATCTCCCCCTCTCTTCCACAAGCACCAACCCCTTCCCTCGCTTCCTTCCTTCCTTCCTTCCTTCCGCGCATCAACCCCTTCCCCGAAGAGCTACATCTGGCGAGTCCAGAACCCTTTGAGCCGCCAGATGTCGCTCCTCGGCGGGGATTAGGTAGTTGAATTGCCGAGAATTGTCTAGTTCCCGGCAGCCGCTCAGCCCGCGCGTCGGCGTAGCGCGGCGCCATGGATACCATCTGCTCCATCACGAGCTTAATCGCGGCACTCTGTTTGTTTGCGGATAGCCATTCTTCACGGGCAGCCGTTTGATGGACGAGCGTACCTTCGCCCGGACGTCGTCGCGCTCTGTCCGGTCGGCCACGCAGCGGCTCTTGTCGATAGTGGCGACTCTTCTTCTACTGTTGTGGTGGCGTCCGCGGTCTACTGTTCCGTCGCGTCGCGCAGAATGGCAGCGATCTCTTGGAAGCCTCGGAACGTGGCGTGCTGCAAGGGCGTCAGACCATCGCTCTGGGCGGGGAGCCTCACGTCGGCGCCGCCTTCGAGGAGCAGCTGCACGGTCTCCACGTACCGGGGCGAGCCATCGCCCAGGATGATCGCCTCGTGTAGTGCAGTCCAGCCCGGGTTGTTGACGTGGTTAACGTCCACGTCGGTCTCCAGCAGCCTTCGCACCACATCGGCGTGGCCACGCTCCGCGGCACGGATCAGGGCGGTGCCGTTATAGCTGTCGCGTGCGTGGACGTCCGCACCGTTGCGCAGTGTCAGGTCCAGTAGCTCGAGGTAGCCTTCACTCGCGGCGATAAGGAAAGCACTCTGTTCGGTCTCGTCCTCGTAGTTGACGTCAGCGCCGGCGGCGATGAGCCGTCGAGCTTGGGCGACATTGTCGTCCCAAGCCACACCGATCAGGTTCTGGTTCAGCGCGATCAGTTCGCCGGGGGTGAACGACTCAGACGTAGCCGATCGCCTGCTCGGCGAGACACCTGGAACAGACTCAACAGCTCGCGGCGATGTGCTCGGCGAACGCTCGGACCCGGAAAGCGTCTGTTGCGTCGGACCGGTCACCTCGCCGTTGCCTGTGCAGCCGGTCATCAGCACCAATACGGCCAGAACACCGCCCGGCCAAAGGGCCCTCAACGGGAGGCCTGCCGCAGGGCCGCCGAGGTCTCACACCAGAACGTCATCGGGACCATCCCCATGCCTCCCAGCATACCCGAGCCATGAATCGGACAACCAGGCGCCAGGCAGGGATCAGCACGGGCGTCACGGACGTTCGCCAGGTCCGGTTGCCGATCCCCAGGTCAGACAAGTCGCCGTCGCGACCACACCGGCCGTTATCTATTGGATTCGACACCTGAGCTGCCGACTTTCCGAGCTGGTGCTGAACTGCCGCGATCCCGAGACACTGTTCCGATGCCGTCTACCTAATCTTTGATCGGATCACGAAAATAGTTCAAAATTTTTTTCTCGGGACCTTCTCTCGAACCTTATTTCGTCGGAGCTCGATGATGGAATGGGGGTATGAAAAGCAGTAGAGCTTCTGCTACCGGATCGGGGTTCCGTCCCGGGTCCGGTCCGGATTCCGGCTCCACGGGCGGGCCCGCGGATATGTCCGCGGGGGCTTCCACGGGCGGTCCCGCGGGGGCTTTCGGTGGAGCTTCGGGTGGGGCTTCGGGTGGGTATGGTCTGGGTGGTCCGTTGAGTGTCGCCGCCGTGTGGACGGCGCCTGTGATGAAGGCGCCGGAGCCCCGGCCGAAAAGGGATCTCACTGATTCTCAGACTGACTTCCTGAATTTCTTCCGGGTGGGGTCTGATCCGGATGTGCGGGTGCGTTCCAGTGATGGCCCGCCGGCGTTGACGGGTCGGCTCGGGTTGGTCGCGGTCGCTGGCCTGGACTCTTCCCAGGCGTTGGATGCGTTGAAGGACGTCGGCGAGGCGAGGTCCTGGTTGGATGCGCAGGAAGCGAAGCTCGCCACCCGGGTCCTGGATCTTCAGGCCGAGCGGAGCCGTGCTGGCCGCGGAGAATGGGGTTTCGGACAAACCCTCGCCGCGAGTGAGATTGGCGCCGCCCTGCACTTACCGGAGCGGACCGCTGGGTTCTTAGTCGACCATAGTGTGCTGCTTACCCGGCATTGCCCAGCGACGTTGAACGCGTTGGAGGATGGCAGGCTCTCGCGCCGGCATGCGTGGGCGGTCGCCGAGGAGACCAGCAGTATGCCCCGCACCGCGACCGACGAGTTTGCCGCCGACTACGAGAGCAGACTTATCACGCTGGCGGGCCGGACCACGGTGACGAAGTTCTGCCGTCAGGCCGGACGGTTACGCGAGGCACTGCACCCCGAATCGATTAGCACCCGGCACCAGAAAGCGGTCAGGGAACGCGGAGTGCTCCTCAACCCGGCCTATGACGGGATGGCCTGGCTCCAAGCATTCCTACCGACCGAGCAAGCCGCGGGAATCTACCACCGGGTCGACACTGCTGCCCGGAACATGCAGGGCCCCGACGAACCCCGCACGCTCACCCAACTCAGGGCTGACGTCCTCGTGGATGTCCTCACCGGCGCCGGCCCCACCGGATATATGACCAGCGGACACAAGGCTACCGGGCCCGGACCCGCAGGTACTGACGCCAGGACGAAAGGTGAGGCGAACGCCCGAGTGAAGGATGGAGCCGATAAGGACAGCGGGAACGGATCGGCTCGCGGTAGCCGACGGAAAGATCAGTCGTGGGAGGGCAACCAGTTTTGGGGTGTGCAGGCGAAGGTTTTCGTGACGGTCCCGGTGTTGACCCTCATGGGTGGGGATGTGCCGGGTGAGTTGGAAGGGTACGGGCCGATCGACCCGGACACTGCCCGCAGGCTCGCCGGGCACGCGCCGTCGTTTACGAGGATCCTCACCCACCCCTTCACGGGGGCCAGGTTGGGTGCTGATGCGACCACGTACCGGGTCCCCAAAGACCTCCAAGATGCTGTGAGAGTCAGAGACGGGACCTGTCGACATCCGGGGTGCAACAGGCTGGCGGTGTTCTGCGAACTCGACCACACGATCCCCTGGTCCCGGGGCGGGAGGACCAGTTACTCAAATCTGGCAGCGCTCTGTAAACGTCACCACATGTTCAAAACGGAGGGTTTCTGGCATTACACCCAACCTGAACCAGGGACGATCATCGCGATCTCCCCCGCCGGGGAAACCTACACCACCAAACCCAACCCACCACCCACACCACCACCAAAACCGCGACCAGAAACCCCACCACCGTTCTAGGATGACGCCCCCGAGGCGCCGCTATTCTCAAGACATAGCGACTCAGAACACCGTCGACCCGCCAGATCTCACGCCTCGGCTGATACGAGGCGCCGGTAGGCTCGGGGGATGACGACGACGAAACGAACTTGGGTTTCATCCAATAGGGCACTCGGCGAAGGTCTTGGCGGTACGGCACTTGCCGTACTGGCGATAGTCTCGTTCCTCGATTCGGAGACCTGGTACATGGTCCTCGGATCCTGCGTGATCGCCCTTGGCGCGGCCGTGTTCGGTGCGCGGGCGATCATCGCGCTACGCCGCGGCTAGAACTGCCGTCGGCTGCCGGAATGGGCTGGTCTCAGCCCCACCGGACATGCCAGACACACCAGGCACGCAGCCCCCGCCCGCCGGGAGGGGCGGGTAAAGGGGACAGTGCTGGTCCGGGTACGTGAGCGCAATCACATTATTGGCTTATAGCGCTCGTCTTTGGCATAGTCGGCGGCTGCACTCAGCGAATTCCAAGAAAATCATGAGAGGACCTCGTCATGCCCGACCAGACATTCCAAATCATCGCCATGGTGATCTATATGGGCGCCATGCTCGGAATCGGATGGTATGCCTTCAAGAGAACCTCGGACCTCGACGACTACATGCTCGCCGGCCGCGGACTCAAGCCGGGCGTGGCAGCCCTCAGCGCAGGAGCCTCCGACATGTCAGGATGGCTCCTCCTCGGACTCCCGGGCGCGATCTATGCGTCAGGTTTGATCGAAATCTGGATCGCCATCGGCTTGACCGCCGGAGCCTGGCTGAACTGGAAATTTGTTGCCCCACGGCTGCGAAGCTACACCGAGGTGTCAAACAATTCGATTACCGTCCCGAGCTTCCTGGAAAACCGGCTCAAGGACAAAACCCGCATTCTGCGGGTCGTCTCCGGAATCATCATCCTGGTGTTCTTCACGTTCTATGTCTCATCCGGAATGGTCGCCGGCGGGGTCTTCTTCGAAAGCTCCTTCAACTCCAACTACACCCTCGGCATGATCATCGTTGCCGCCGTCACCATTGCCTACACCCTGTTCGGCGGCTTCATGGGCGCCACCTACACCGACGTTGCGCAGGGTTTGCTGATGCTGGTCGCCCTGATCCTCGTGCCGGTTATCGGCCTCGTCCAGGTCGGCGGCTTCGGTGGCCTGACCAACTCTATCCGCGAAGTCGATCCGTCTCTCCTGAACATCGTCGCCGGCGGTTCAACGGTCGCCATCATCTCCGCAGCATCCTGGGGTCTCGGCTACTTTGGCCAGCCGCACATCATCGTCCGATTCATGGCTATGCGCACCCCGCAGGATGCCGTCGCCGGACGCCGGATCGGTATCGCCTGGATGCTCCTCACCGTCGTCGGTGCCATTTCCACTGCCCTGGTCGGCATCGCCTACTTCCAGCAGAACCCGGACCTGTCGCTCACCGACCCCGAGGCGGTTTTCCTCGACCTGTCGCAGGCTTTCTTCCACCCCTTCGTGGCCGGCATCATCCTCGCCGCGGTCCTCGCAGCAGTCATGAGTACCATCTCCTCCCAGCTGGTGGTTTGCTCCTCGGCCCTCGTCGAAGATCTCTACAACATGGTCTCCAAGCGCACCCTGACCAACAAGCAGGGTGTAGTCCTCGGCCGGCTCGGCGTGCTGGTGGTCGCGATCGTTGCCATCATCCTGGCGTCCGGCCGGAACGAATCGATCCTGTCACTGGTCGCGTTCGCGTGGGCCGGCTTCGGTGCGGCGTTCGGCCCCACCGTCCTGTTGTCCCTTTACTGGAAAAAGCTGACCATGCCCGGCGCCCTCGCCGGTATGGTCGCCGGCGCCGTCGTGGTGTTCACCTGGGGCAACTCAGCCCTCGCCGACACCATGTACGAGATCGTCCCGGGCTTCTTCCTGAACCTGATCATCGCCGTCGTCGTCAGCAAACTGACCTATAAGCCCGACGCCGCCATCGACGCCGAGTTCGATCTCGCCGTCAAGGGGACCCGCTCCTTCAAGCGGATAGCTGCCGAAGACAAGGTCACCGTGTAACCCAGACCCCCTCGCAACACCCGAGTACGACGACGGCGGCGCCTCCCTAAATGGGGGGCGCCGTCGTCGTCGTCACGATGAGAGGCCTACCGAAGCGGCTGGCCCGCCATCCGCTCGAGGCGCTGGACCCGATCGTCCATCGGTGGGTGGCTGGCGAACATCTTCTGCACACCACCGCCCTTGAAGGGGTTGGCGATCATCAGGTGCGAGGTGTTGACCAACTGCTGGCTCTGCGGCAGGGGCGCCTGCTGGGTACCGCGCTCCAGCTTGCGCAAGGCCGAAGCGAGAGCGAGCGGATCGCCGGTGAGCTTGGCCCCGTCCTCGTCAGCATCGTATTCACGGGTTCGCCCGATCGCCGAACGCACCAGGACGGCGGCAAACGGCGCCAAAACCGCCAGCAGAATCGCCGCGATGGGGTTCCCACCCGAGTTGCGGTTGCCGCCCATCATGCCCGTGAACGCGAACATCTGAGCCACGGAGGTGATGACGCCAGCCACCGCGGCGGCCATGGAACTGAGCAGAATGTCGCGGTTGTAGACGTGCATCAACTCGTGGCCCAGCACGCCGCGCAGTTCGCGTTCGTTCAGGAGATTCAGGATGCCCTGGGTGCAGCACACTGCCGAGTTCTCGGGATTACGGCCGGTAGCGAAGGCGTTGGGCGCCATGGTGGGTGACACGTACAGACGAGGCATCGGCTTGTTGGCCTTGGTGCTCAATTCGCGCACAATCCGGTACATGGCCGGCGCCTGCTGTTCGGTGACCGGCACCGCCTGCATGGCACGGATGGCCAGCTTGTCGCTGTTCCAATAGCTGTAGGCCACCGAGCCCACGCCGATCAGGGCGAAAATCCAGATGAACGCCGAGCTGCCCGTGGCGCCGGCAATGACCGCCCCGAACACCAGGAAGATGCCCATCAGGGCGCCGAACAACATGAGGGTCTTCGGTCCGTTGAAATGATTGTGCACTGAAACTGCCAACTCCTTGATGTGACGGCCATTCACCCCGTATAACGCACCAAAATACCGTGCTGTTCCACATCCCGTTCCGACCCGGTCTGTGGCTATAGTCTGTGGCTACGGTTCGGGGTTACGTGAATCGTACTGCGCGAAGCGGGGCTGACGCTTCATCAGGATGATCACCAGCAGGATGCAGACCAGCCCACCGAAGACAGCTGTCCAGCCTTCCCCCAGCCACTCGGCGTTTCCGCCTGCCACCATGTCACCCAGGCGGGGACCGCCGGCCACCACCACAATGAACACTCCCTGCAACCGGCCGCGCATCGCATCGGGCGTCGCGGACTGCAGGATGGTGCTGCGGAACACCCCGCTGATGGAATCTGAAATCCCCGCGAACACCAGGCACAACGCTGCCGGAATGATCCACGGGGACAGCGCGTCCGGCGGCACCGCCTGGGAGTTGCCGGCCATCACCACCACCAACCCGAAGGCACTGATCGAGACGCCCCAGCCCACCACCGACCACATCACAGCCAGTCCCTGGCGATGGATGTGGCCCAGCGGTCCCGAAAACAGCCCCGCGAGGACAGCTCCGACGGCGACCGACGCCAGCAGTATCCCGACAGTCAGCTCACCGCCGCCGATCAGCACCGCGCCGATTGCTGGCAGCAGCGCCCTCGGCTGCGCCATCACCATCGCTGCCAGGTCGATCAGGAAGGTCATCCGGATATTGGGGCGGGTCCCCAGAAACCTGAACCCCTCCAGCACCGTTGCGAGACCAGCCTTCCGGACTTTGCCCTCCGGTGGCAGCGGCGGCAGCTTGAACAGCGCCCACAGGGCGGCAGTGAACGTGACGACATCGATCGTGTAGGTCCAGCCGTAGCCCACCTGCGCCACCAGCAGGCCGGCGAACAGCGGACCCACCGTCATGGCGAGCCCAAACGTGATCATGCTCAGGGCGTTGGCTGCCGGGAGCAGTTCGGGGCGCACCAGACGCGGAATGATTGCCGTCCGGGTGGGCTGGTTGATGCCTGCCGCTCCGGAGTGGACAGCGACCAGCGAGTAGAGGAGCCACACGTTGTCGACTCCGGCCCAGGCCTGGGCGGCGATCGCCATGGTGCTCCCCCACAGGAAGAACCCGGAGACCAGGGCTACCTTCCGGCGGTCGTGAGCGTCGGCGATAGCACCACCGTAAAGCCCGGCCACGACGAGCGGCACGAGCGCGAACAACCCGAGAAGGCCGACACTCAGGCTGGACTGAGTCAGGCTGTAGACCTGCAGGCTCACCGCCACCAGGGTCAGCTGGGTGCCGACAGCCGAAAGCGCCATCCCGAAGAACAGCCGACGGAACGCCGGGCTCTCTTTGAGAGGCGTGATGTCGGCGAGAAGTTTGGGCACCTACGAAGTGTAGCGGCGAAGTTGTTTCCCCCAGCAACTACCGCTGGCGTGGGTAAAAAGGCGAAAATCCGCGACACTTCCGCCGCGGTCCATTCCCCTGAGCGCGCCCGATTCATACGAACGCGCCCGATACCGGCAACGGCACCCGATTCCGGCGAACGCCCCCGATATATCTGGCGCGTTCGCCGGAATGGGGTGCGCGATACTCCTGGCGCGGGTCAAGCAAGAAATGGAGCCCGAAATACCCGGGAGAATCAGGTGGACTGGTGGTCGGCAATCGCCTGATCGACGACGTCGAGCAGCCGCTTATCGCCGATGATCCTGAAGTGCCCCATCGTCTCCAATTCGATGTTCATAGCGCCCGGAAGTTCGCTCCCTTGCGGAATATGCGGATCGAAGCTGCTGTAGATGGACGTGATCCGCGCGTTCGACCCACTATTGGCCAGCTGTGTCAGCAGGAACTTGTTCCGCGGAGAGAACGCCCTGATACTCGGCAACACAAAGAAGTTGGCATAGGTGGAGCCGGAGAACGGCGTATTCACGGCAATCAGCTGCCGTACCCGGTTCCCGACGTCGGGCTGCGTCATCACATATTTGCCGATCAGTCCGCCCTTGCTATGGGCGACCAGCACGACGTCGGTGAGATCGTGAGCGGCGAGGTAGTCAGCCACATACCTACCCATGGACTGGACGGTTCCCCGGTTATACCCCAGTTGCTGCACCACATGAACCGCGTGCCCCGCCGCCGCAAGGTGGACGGCGACCGGACGCATGAACTGCCAGGTCTCATAGATGCCGGGAATGAGGAGCACCGGCGGACGGGCTCCGGCGTCGGGGCCGACGTCGGGCGTGAGGTAGCGGGTGGGGTCCTCACGAAAAAGGAAACCGTGAACCTGCCAGAACCCCACGTAGGCGTAATCCAGCAGCCAGGACCAGCCACGCCTAAGGAACAGCATGGGAGGTTTCTCCGAGGCAGTGCCGGGCGGTGGCCTCGGGCGAGCGATACATCATCACGTGCGGCTCACCGGGAATCTCGGCGGTGGTCACGTCCCGGCCGATCGCGGCCAGCCGAAGCACCCAGTCTACCGGCACGATCGGGTCCCGACTGCCGCGGACCAGGGCGACCGGGCAGCCAATGTCCGGCAGCACCTCCTCCACCCGGTGCTGCAGCATCGACGGGAGGGTTTTGAGGTACCACCTCATCCCGGCCCGGAAATAGTCAGACACCACGATGTAGTTCGCGGCCGGTGACTCCCGCAGGGTGTCCTGCGTCAACCGCATCAGCTGCGTCGCTACGGTCCGCTCCTGGTCGTTGATGGTGGGCGCCAACAGAACCAAACGTTCCACCAGATCGGGTGCCGCGCGCACCGCCTCGGCCGCCACCTGGGAACCCATCGAGTGTCCGACGACGACGGCGTCGCGCACCCCCACAATCCCCATCACCGCGGCGGCGATTCTGCCGAACTCCTCGATGGTCAGACGCCGGCGCGGCGCCGGCATTGACCCGAAGCCCGGAAGCTCGATGGCGTGGACGGTGCAGGTCAGTGCGAGATGGGCGGCCAACGGCTCGAAATAGCGGGCGGAGACACCGATCCCATGGATCAGGACCACCTCACGGCTGCCCGTTCCAACGGTGCGAACCGCGCAGGACACCTCGCCCACCACGACTGTTTGGGACTGCTCCCAGATGGACCGGTTCATGGATTCCCCTCTCAGTGATCCATCAACGGTACCTAACGGTCGCCCCTTCACAGCCAACGGCACGCCTATTATGAGTTCCTCACAATAGATGGTTGACTGGGGCCATGACCAGGATGGCACCCTCGCCGAACGCCGCAGAGACACTGTGGGCCACCGCCCTGCGTGCCCACGGTCGTCGGGTGACCCGTCAGCGCCTGGCCGTGCTGGCCGCCGTCGAGCTGTCGCCCCATGCAACCACCGATGACATCGCCGCCAATGTGCGGACCAGGTTGCCGGACATCACCGTCCAGTCGGTCTACGTGGTGCTCGCTGACCTGACGGAGTTGGGTTTGCTGCGCCGGATCGAGACACCCCATTCCCCCGCCCGCTACGAGACCCGCGTCGACGACAACCACCACCACGCCGTCTGCACCGGCTGCGGACGCATTGAGGATGTCGACTGCGCCGTCGGGCATGCCCCCTGCCTCACCCCGCAGTGGCCTGCCGGCGCCACCCCCATGACCATCCAGATAGCCGACGTCGTCTATCAGGGCCTCTGCACGGACTGCCGCTAGTTTCCACCCACCCCACAAACCACCCCAATTCATAACCGAAGAAACAAAGGAGCCAGATGTCCACGAACTTCAGCACTACCCAATCCGGTGCACCAGTCGTCGATGACGCCAACTCATCCAGCCTCGGCCGCGACGGCGCGATTCCCCTGACTGATCACTACCTGATCGAGAAGCTAGCGCAGTTCAACCGCGAGCGCGTCCCCGAGCGTGTGGTCCATGCAAAGGGCGGCGGCGCCTTTGGCGTCTTCGAAACCACGTCAGACGTCAGCCAGTACACCATGGCGTCGCTGTTCCAGCCGGGCGCGATCACCGAAACGCTGCTGCGCTTCTCCTCGGTCGCCGGCGAGCAGGGCTCCCCCGACACCTGGCGCGACCCCCGCGGGTTCGCCCTGAAGTTTTACACCGACGAAGGCAACTACGACCTGGTCGGCAACAACACCCCGGTCTTCTTCATCCGCGACGGGATCAAGTTCCCCGACTTCATTCACTCCCAGAAGCGCCTGCCAGGTACCAACCTGCGCGACGCCGACATGCAGTGGGACTTTTGGACCCTCAGCCCCGAGTCAGCACACCAGGTGACCTGGCTGATGGGCGATCGCGGCCTACCCAACTCGTGGCGCACCATGAACGGCTACGGCTCGCACACCTACCTGTGGATCAACGAAGGCGGCGAGAAGTCCTGGGTGAAATACCACTTCAAATCCAACCAAGGCCACGAGGTGCTGACCGGAGACGAAGCGGGGGCGCTCGCTGGCTCAGACGCCGATCACCATCTCCGCGACCTCTCGGAAAACATCGCTGCGGGCAACTTCCCCAGCTGGGATCTCAAGGTGCAGGTGATGCCATACGACGACGCGAAGGGCTACCGTTTCAACCCGTTCGACCTGACCAAGGTCTGGCCACAGGGCGACTACCCGCTGATCCCGGTCGGTAAGCTCACCCTGAACCGCAACCCTGAGAACTACTTCGCGCAGATCGAGCAGGCCACGTTCGCGCCGTCGAACTTCGTTCCAGGCATCGCTGCCAGCCCCGACAAGATGCTGCAGGCCCGCATCTTCTCCTACGCGGATGCCCACCGCTACCGCGTAGGGACCAACCACGCGCAACTGCCAGTGAACGCGCCGAAGAACGAGGTCCGCAACTACTCGAAGGACGGAGCGGCACGGTATTCATTCAACTCGCCGTCCACCCCGGTCTACGCCCCGAACTCTGTCGGCGGCCCCGCTGCGGATCCGGCACAGTACGGCCCACATGGTGGCTGGGAGAACGACGGCGATCTGGTGCGCGCCGCTCACACCCTTCACGCCGAGGACGACGACTTCGGTCAAGCCGGAACCCTGTACCGCGAGGTGTTCGACGACGGCGAGAAGGCCCGCTTCCTCGACACCATCACCGGTGCCGTGGGCGGCGTGACCGTTGACGCCATCAGGGAACGTGCCATCCAGTACTGGACCAACGTCGACGCCGAACTTGGCGCCAAGCTCCGCGCGTCCCTGGGCAGCGATGCCACCGGTGGCAACACCGAGGCCGAAGCAGCTAACAAGCTCTGACCGAAGCATTACCTACCGGTGGGTAAAGGAAGGGCGGGCCCGTGGAGGGCACGCCCTTCCTGCCTTAACCTGTTGGCTGAGGTCCCTGGGCGCTGTCGCCCGACCGCCGCTGCAACTCGAGGGCCCGGTCCAGGCCATCGAAGAAGTAGTCCATCATCAGGAGCAGCGCAGCCTCAACTGACTTGCGGTCCTGGTTGACGACGAAGTCATACTGCAGACCATAAACTCCTGACAGGTGGAGCCGGGCGGCAGTATCCGCCCGGGCAGCCGACATGCCCTGGGACAGTAGCCAGCCTCGAATGAAGCCATGCCAGTAGTCGAACTTCGCCGCGGCGCTCAGCCGCGGAGTGGCGCTGACAGCGTCGTGGAGGGATGCCTCAAACTCCAGCCGCTGCAACTGGCGGTTACGTTCAATCTGCGTCCAGCGCCACGACGCCAGAGACCAGACGCGGAACTCTTCCCGGCTGAGGTCCTCCGGGTGAGGCAGCTTGACGGACTCGTCACGACACTCAATGTGATTCACGATCTGGTTGACAAGTTCCTCGCGATTTCCGAAGTGGTACACCAGCACATAGCTGCTGATGCCAAGACCGTCGGCAAGCGTGCGGAAGCTGAGTCCGGCGAAGGTCTTGTCCAGCAAGTAGTCGAGGATCTGATCGAGCAGTTCCTTCTTGCGTTCCGGGTTGGGAGGTCGGGCCATATCTCGAATGGTACGTCGGCCCGGCACCTATCCACGCCCACAACGTAGGACGCTCCCCTCTCAGCCCTTGATCGTGACCTTATCGACACTGTCCGACGCGTTCTGGTGGGCTTCCGGCTCGGTCCGGGACAGCCGGGCGTCCTCCACATCAACGTCGGGAAGCATACGGTCCAACCACTTCGGCAGCCACCAGGCGTGCCTGCCCAGCAGGTACATGGCCGCTGGCACCAGGGTCATCCTGACAACAAACGCGTCGACCAGCACGCCGAAAGCCAGGCCAAAGCCGATGGGCCGCACCATGGTCAGGTGCGAGAACACGAACCCTGCGAACACTGCCACCATGATGATAGCGGCGGCTGTCACCACCCGTGAACCGTGGCTGAAGCCCACCCGCACCGCGCTCTTCGCACTGCTGCCATGTACCCAGGCTTCGCGCATGCCCGACACCAGGAACATCTGATAGTCCATTGCCAGCCCAAACAGGACACCGATCAGGATGATCGGGAGGAAGCTCAGGATAGGTCCCGGGTTGGTCACCCCGAAGATGTCACCGAACCAGCCCCACTGGTAGATGGCCACCGTCGCCCCAAAGCTTGCCAGCAGTGACAGGAGGAAGCCCGCCGTCGCAATCAGAGGGACCAGGATTGACCTGAACACGAGCAGCAGCAAGACCAGTGACAGGCCCACAACAATCCCGAGGTAGAGGGGCATTGCCTCCATCAGCTTCGCTGACACGTCAATGTTCGCGGCGGTCTGACCGGTCACCGAGATCAACACACCGGTGTCCGATTCAATGGCGGGAGCTGAATCGCGCAGTTCGCGGACCAGTTCCTCGGTGCTCTCGCTGGCCGGTCCCTCGGTGGGGATGACCTGGAAGATGCCGGTGCGCCCGTCGTCGCTCACCCCTGCCGGTACCGCAGCGGCAGTGTTGTCCACTGCCGCAAGTCGGTCGGCTACCTCCAGTTGCAGTTCACTCAATTCAGTATCTGACTCGGTCGCGGGGAGGTTTGCCACGACCAGCAGCGGACCGTTGGTCCCTTCACCGAAGTACTCCCCGGCCAGCTGATACGCCCGAAAAGCAGTGGAATCGACCGGCTCGGATCCGCCGTCGGGCAGACCCACCCTCAGCTCGAGTGCCGGCAGCGCGATGACCGCCAGCGCTGCCACCCCCGCGATCAGCGTGAGGATCGGCTTGCGGGTAGCGAACCCACCCCAGCCGCGACCGCTGCCGGCCTTGTGATCGGCCTTGCGCTGAAACTGCTCCTGCGACGCCTGGAAACCGGACTCGGCCTCAGCTTTGGCCCACCGGCGACGGGAGATGACTTTGCGGCCCATGAACCCGAGCAGGGCCGGGGTCAGGGTGAGCGCCACGAGTACCGCGACGGCGACTGTGCCGGCGGCCGAGAGCCCAAGGAGGGTCAGGAACGGCAGACCAGGTACGGCGAGCGCGGCGAGCGCAATAATCACCGTGATGCCAGCAAACAGGACAGCGTTGCCTGCGGTTCCGGTGGCACGGCCAATCGATTCCTGCAGGACCATGCCGCGGAGCAGCTGGGTCCGGTGCCGGTTCACAATGAACAGTGAATAGTCGATCCCCACGGCGAGCCCGAGCATCAGCGCCAGTACGGGAGTGATGGAGCTCATCGAGATGACCCCGGTCAGAGCGAACGTCACCCCCACACCTATCCCCACGCCGACGATGGCCATCAGCAGCGGCAACCCGGCGGCCACCAGAGTGCCGAGCATGACGATCAGGACGATGACCGCCACCAGCAGGCCGATGATCTCGGCAAACCCGAAGATTTCGGAGATGTCCTGGACGATTTCCTTGCTGTAAAACACGGTGACGCCGGTGTCTGTCGCCGCATCGGTGGCCACCTGCACCGCTTCGCGGGTCTCCAGCGTTACGGCATCCACTGGTGAGTCGAACTGGACGCTGGCTACCGCTGCGGCGCCATCGTCGGAGACGAACTGGATTCCCGACGACGCATCGAGGGTGCGCTCCGCGAGGTCAAGCTCGGTGCGACCGGCTTCGAGCGAGGTCCGCCCGTCCTCAATCTCGGCGAGCGAGGCGTCCAGCTGAGCTTGACCGTCATCGAACTGACCCTCGATGGCCTGGGCCTGCTCCGGCGGGAGCAGGTCGCGGCCCTGTTCGAACGCCGTACGGTCGGCGTCGAGCTGTGTCTGCCCAGCCGCGGCCTGCTGCGCACCGGCGTCCAGATCGGTGGTGCTTTGCTCAAGCTCCGCCCGGCCCTCCTCGATGCCGGTCCGACCCTCCTCAAGCTGACGGGACACGTCGAAGGGATTGATGACCGCTTCGACCCCCTCAACCTGTTCCAGGTCGGCGAGGGCGTCCTCGACGGCGGTCTGTTGCTCGGCGGTCATGGCTCCGTCCGGGTTTTCGAAGACAAGTGTCCCCATTCCTCCGATGGCGTCGGGCATGGTTTCGCGCAGCTGGTCAAGGACCCGCTGGGATTCGGTGCCCGGGATGGAGAAGTTGTTGCTGAGCGTTCCCGAGAACGCTGCAGCAGACCCTCCGACCGCCACCAGGATGGCGAGCCAGGCGGAGACAACCCACCAGCGCCGTCGTGCTGCAAACTTGCCTAGGCGGTACAGCAGGTGTGCCATGAAGTGTTCCTCGGTTCGTTCAGTTAATAAGAGCGGTACTGGCGGAAAAGCAATGGGAGGCGGTCGGCGGTGACCACCGGGCTAGCTGGGGTCGCTGAATCCGTCGCGCAGCATCGACAGCGCGCCGACAATCTGGTCTTCGAGCTCGGCTGCCGAGCCGCCCTGTGGGTCTTCGGCGGCTGCAGCCCACACCTGCATCGCTGCCTTGACACAGGAGAGCACAGCTCCCACGAGGGCCAGCAGGTAGAGGGGGTCGAGGTTGCCGCCCATGCGTTCGCTCACGGCCTGGCCGATCCGGGCTTCAGCCCGTTCCCACGCGTGCAGCTGACTGCGCATCAGTTCCGGGCTTCCCTCGGCCATCCGGAAGAGCTCGCCGCAGACGCTGAGGTTGTCCGTCTTGGCTATGGCGGCCAGCGCGGCAATCATCGCATCCAGCAGCGGCTCATCGGCGGGCCTGGCCATGAATTCTGCAGCGGCCAACTCGAGCAAAGCATCGGTGGAGGTGGCGAGCGCTTCCTCGGCACTGTGGAAATAGTTGAAGAAGGTCCGGCGTGAAACTCCTGCCTCCGCAGCCACCTGATCCACGATAAAATTCCCGAGCCCATGGGCGCGCGCCAGGTCCAGGGCCGATGCCGCGATGGCCCGTCGGGTGTCGAGCTTGTTCTGTTCACGGCGGCCGGGCGCTACGACGACGTCGGCGGTTTCCGGCAGCGGTGCGGCACCAGTCGGCGCGATCGATTTGCCCATACAGTTACACTAAGTGCATTTTTGCATTCTGTGCAAGTATCACCGGCATCATACCTACCACCCAGCACGGCAGAAACCGGCGAACGCACCGGATATATCTGGTGCGTTCGCCGGTTTCTGCAACCTATAGAGGAAACGTGCTAGAACATCAGCCGGGATCGGATCAGGAACCGCACTCCTTCGGGGGCCTCGACCGAGAAGCCGCTCCCCCGGCCGGGCACCACATCGACGGTCAGATGAGTGTGCTTCCAGTACTCGAACTGTTCACGGGACATCCAGAACTCGATCAGTTGAGTCGACTCGCCCGTTCCAGCACCAACATCCAGCACGCCGAGCAACACGTCGGCCTCAGCGGTGATGAAGTCACCCGCCGGGTAGCACATTGGCGAAGACCCGTCGCAGCAGCCACCCGACTGGTGAAACATCAGCGGACCGTGGAGGTCCCACAATTTCCTCAACAGTTGCACCGACGGTTCAGTCAGCGCCACCCTGGAAAAATCCTCCCCGGGGAGCACAATGGTGGCCTCGACTGTCATCACCCCTCCCTAGAAAAAGCCCAGCTTGTTTTCGCTGTAGCTCACCAACAGGTTCTTGGTCTGCTGGTAATGATCCAACATCATCGTGTGGTTCTCACGGCCGATGCCGGAAGACTTGTACCCGCCAAATGCTGCACCGGCAGGGTAGGCATGGAAGTTGTTCACCCACACCCGGCCAGCCTGGATTTCACGTCCCGCGCGGTAAGCGACGTTGCCGTTCCGCGACCAGACGCCAGCGCCCAACCCGTACAGGGTGTCGTTGGCAATCTGCATGGCTTCGGCGTAGTCGCTGAACCGGGTTACCGACACGACCGGACCGAAAATCTCCTCCTGGAAGACCCGCATGGCATTGGTGCCCTCGAAGATGGTCGGCTTCACGTAGAACCCCTCGGACAGGTCACCATCCAGGGTGATCCGTTCACCACCGGTGAGGACCTTCGCGCCCTCCTGCCGCCCAATGTCGAAGTACGAGAGGATCTTCTCCAACTGGTCGTTGGAAGCCTGCGCACCTACCTGGGTGTCGGTGTCCAGCGGGTTGCCCTGGATCATCTTTTCGGTGCGGGCGACGGCGTCGGCCATGAACGAGTCGTACATCGACTCCTGCACCAATGCCCGCGAGGGGCAGGTGCAGACCTCGCCCTGGTTGAATGCAAACAGAGCGAATCCTTCAAGCGCCTTGTCATAGAACGCGTCATTCTTGTCGGCAACATCGCCGAAGAAGATGTTCGGGCTCTTTCCACCGAGTTCGAGGGTGACCGGAATGAGGTTCTGGCTGGCGTACTGGCTGATCAACCGGCCCGTGGTGGTTTCGCCGGTGAAGGCGATCTTGCGGATCCGTTTCGATGACGCCAGCGGCTTGCCGGCCTCCACACCGAAACCGTTGACCACGTTCAGCACGCCGGGCGGCAGGATGTCGCTGAGGAGTTCCATCAGTACCAGGATCGATGTCGGCGTCTGCTCAGCGGGTTTGAGTACGACGGCGTTGCCCGCGGCCAGCGCCGGGGCAAGCTTCCACGTGGCCATCAGGATGGGGAAGTTCCAAGGGATGATCTGGCCCACGACGCCCAGTGGCTCGTGGTAGTGGTACGCCGTGGTGTCATCATCCAGCTGGGACAGGCGGCCCTCCTGCGCCCGAACGGCACTGGCAAAGTAGCGGAAGTGGTCTGCGGCGAGCGGCAGGTCTGCGGCCAACGCCTCGCGGATGGGTTTGCCGTTGTCCCAGGTTTCTGCCACCGCCAGCATCTCCAGGTTTTCCTCGATCCGGTCGGCGACCCGGTTGAGGATTGCTGCGCGTTCGGCAACGGAGGTCTTTCCCCAGGACGGGGCGGCCTTATGGGCGGCGTCGAGGGCCAGTTCGATGTCCTCGGCAGTGCCGCGCGCCACCTCGCAGAAGACCTTGCCGGTCACAGGGGAGATGTTTTCGAAGTACTGGCCCTTCACCGGGGCAGCCCATTCGCCGCCGATCCAGTTCTCGTAGCGTGGCTTGAACGTAATCTTGGATCCATCCTGGCCAGGCTGGGCGTAAACAGTCATGTGTTTAACTCCTTGGGTTCCGATAAGGACGTCTTCGTCCTTATTCCGAAGTGTAGGCAGGCGTCAGTTGCACGGGGGTTGCACCCGGAGCCCGCCCAGTATGCCGTACGGTCAGGGTAGGTTCAGCTCGGCTTCCAGCCGCTCCACATGGGCGACGACGGCAGCACGCCGCGGCGACCGTGGCGGGAGTACTTTCAGCGCTGCAGTCCAGGCCTCGGCGTCGTCGTTGGCTTCGGGCAATTGCAGGTACTGGAGCACGGCGTCCGCAGCGCCGTCGTTGAGGACTGCTTCGCGGAGCAGCGAACTGACCTCCGCGCGGAGCCGAACAACGGCCGGCGCCTCGGACCGGGGCAGCACCGGTCCCCGGTAGAGATTCAATGCCATCCGGTGCGCACCACGCTGCAGGTAGTCCAGAACCTGAGACGCGTCGACCGGCACCTCGCGGGGCATGCGGTAGGGCCGGGAGCGCGGTACCAGTGACGGCAGGTGCTGTGCGAGGATGCGCCGCAGCCGCAGCATCTCGGCGCGCACCGTGGTGACCGAAACGTGTTCAGGGTAGGCCATGGCGGCGAGTTGTTCGGCGCTGAGACCGGCCGGATGCAGGGCGAGCAGGGTCACGAGCTCGGCATGCCTGGCGCTGAGCTCAACCGATCGGCGCCCCAACTGGAGGACACCATGGTCCAATCCCAGGATTCGCAGGCCATCCCGGTAGACGGAATTCGCCTTGGTAGGGGCCAGCTTCCGGGCGGGCTGCCGGGCCAGCAGGCGGTGCAGACTGAGGTGGGCCTCCGCTGCCGCAACCGTGGCCTCCACCAGCGACAAGGTATGGACCGCCACGGCGTCGTCGGCACCCGTAATATCGACGACCCCCAGCACCACTCCCGAATCCGGGTCGTGCACGGGCACGGCAGTGCAACTCCACGGATGGACCCGACGGCTGAAATGTTCGGCTCCGGCGATCTGCACGCTTTGCCCGAGGGCCAGTGCGGTACCGGGCGCGCTGGTGCCGACGGCGCGCTCCGACCAGTCGGATCCGGCCACGAACATCATGCCCTCGGCCCTGCGGCGCAACTTCCGATCACCATCGACCCACAGCAGCCGTCCGTTCTCATCGCCAACAGCGACCAGCAGGCCGCTGTCGATGCTGGGCTGGACCAGGAGCTTCTGAATAATGGGCAGGACCGCGGCAAGGGGGTGGCCGAGCCGGTACGCCTCAAGCTCGTCATCGGTGTAAAACAAGGGGGCCTGGACGGCGTCGGGGTCGGGAAGATGTTTAAGGGAACGGAGCCAGGACTCGCCGACGAGCGTGCGCACGCCGTACGGCGCGCCGCTGCCGAGCTGTTCGTGCGCACGGTTGGCGTACTGCTGCAGGGTTCTCGACGTGAGTCCCCCCGGAATCGGCAGTTGCTGCTGCGTCATCGACACTCCGCTTCATGGTCTCCCCGCCGGTGCGGTGGAACCAGTCTAGTGCCGGTGACGGCGGTCTGTCGCGGGGTGTCCGAAGGTTTTTCCTGAGCGGGACGTCGGGTAAACCACTTTCCGGCCGGCGGGTCCTCCCTACTGGCTGACCGACGAGGTGTCGCAGGAGATCGCGATCATCTCGTCCCGGGGCACAACCTTCACACGTTCCCTGACCAGTTCGGCGTTCGTACCGCCGTCGTGCACAAAGTTGGCGCCGAGTTTCAGCTCGTGGGCGTCCAGCTTCAGCCAGCCTTCCCAGGTGGTGTATCGGATGCCCCGGTCAGTGAGCAGATCGATGATGGCGTTCTCGGACGGGTCCTGAGCCGGTGGCAGGTTCAGACGGTCTTCCAGAAGGAACCCGATGGTCTCCAGGGCGTCGCCCTTGGTATGGCCGATGAGGCCCACCGGGCCGCGTTTGATCCAGCCCGTGGCGTAAATCCCAGGAACGGGGGCACCCTGCTGGTCGATGACCCGCCCGCCCTCGTTGGGGATGACACCGCGCTGACCGTCAAATCCCACCTCGGGTAGCTCGGAGCCGAAGTACCCGATGGCCCGGTAGACGGCCTGCACCGGGTAATCGATGAACTCTCCGGTCCCCCGGACACTACCCTCGCCGGTGAGCTCGGTGCGCTCGAACCTCATGGTCGCTACCTTGCCGGGGGTCTCGGGCGCATCGGTGATTTCGACTGGAGAGTGCAGGAAGTGCAGGTGCAGTCTGCGGGAGGCGCCGGTCGGTTCGTCGTCGACCAGCCAGTTGGTGAGGGTCTTTACCATGGTTTTGGTCTGGTTGTTGGTGGCGATCAGCTGCTCGGAGGCTTCATCGAAGTCGAAGTCCTCCGGGTACAACACAATGTCCACGTCCCGGGAGTGGGACAGTTCCCGCAGCTCCAGCGGGGTGAACTTCACCTGTGCCGGGCCGCGGCGGCCAAACACGTGAACGTCAGTGACGGGTGATGCCTTCAGGCTCGCGTAGACGTTGTCAGGGATCTCGGTGGCGAGCAGGTCATCGGCGTGTTTGGAGAGCATGCGGGCGACGTCGAGCGCGACGTTGCCGTTGCCGATCACGGCGATCTCGGTGGCGTTCAGCGCCCAGTCGCGCGGCACATCGGGGTGTCCGTCGTACCAGGAGACGAACTCGGCGCCGCCGAACGATCCTTCGAGATCCACGCCGGGGATGTCCAGCTCGGCGTCCTTGATGGCACCGGTGGAGAAGATCACCGCGTCGTAAAACTTGCGGAAGTCCGATAGCGTGAGGTCCCGCCCGTAATTGATGTTCCCAAGGAAGCGGATATCGCCGCGGTCCAGTACCTTGTGCAGGGCGTTGACGATGCCCTTGATACGGGGGTGGTCAGGCGCCACACCGTAGCGGATAAGGCCGTAGGGCGCCGGGTGTTGGTCGAAGAGGTCGATACTGACGGCGAAGTCGCCGCCCTGGACTTCCTGGGATTTCGTCAGAATGTCGGCGGCGTACACGCCTGCCGGACCGGCACCGATGATCGCTACCCGCAGCGGACGTCCCGCAGCTGAGGTGGACACTGATTGGCCTTCTTCCCTAGTCGACTAACAGAGACGCACGTTTAGCGCACAGTTTCCTATTCTAAATGCCCTACGGGGTGCAGTCTAAACCTGTGATGGCCGTCTCCCCGCGCCGCCCTCACCGAAACTGGTTGTCGGCTGGAATAAATTTCACCCAACCGGTGTTTGAGCGGACGTGACTCCTACCGAAACCATGAGCAAGCGCGAGCCCCGGAGCGAAAATTCGACGGGCATCCTGTACGGAGTTGGCGCGTATGGCCTCTGGGGTCTGCTGCCCTTGTACTTCCTGATCCTGCTGCCAGCTAGCGCGATTGAGATTGTCGCTAACCGCGTCCTCTGGTCGCTGGTGTTCTGTGCGCTGCTGCTGACAGTCATGAAGTCCTGGCGGGCAGTCCGCTCCGCCGCGGCAAATCCACGGATCCTCGGCACGCTGGCCCTGGCGGCCCTGCTGATCGCGGTGAATTGGTTCGTGTACACGTATGGCGTGACAACCGGCCACGCGATCGAAGCGGCGCTCGGCTACTTCATCAACCCGATCGTGTCGGTGCTGCTCGGCGTCGTCGTGTTGCGTGAGAAGCTGCGCAGGCTGCAGTGGGCAGCGGTCGGCGTCGGCATCATCGCAGTGGTGGTGCTGGCCATTGGTTACGGCAACGTGCCCTGGATTGCGTTAACCCTGGCCTTCTCGTTTGGCTTCTACGGTTTCGTCAAGAAGCGGGTCGGGTCAAAGGTTGATGCGGTGTCGAGTCTGAGCATTGAGACGGCCGTGCTCACCCCGATCGCCGCGGGCATCATGATCTGGCTGAGCGCCACCGGCGCGGCGACCGTGCTGACCGAGGGTCCGGGACATTTCTGGATCATGGCTGCGTCAGGAGTCATTACGGCCGTCCCGCTGATCTTCTTCGGCGCTGCGGCGCGGCGCCTCCCACTGACCACCATCGGGCTCCTGCAGTACCTCGCTCCTGTACTGCAGTTCCTGCTGGCACTCTTCGTGATCAAGGAAGAGATGCCACTGGAACGCTGGGTCGGGTTCGGGCTGGTCTGGGTTGCCCTCGCCATGCTCACCATCGACATGCTGCACACGGTCCGCAAGAATTCCAGGCCGCGCCTGCCCCGCGCTCCCCGCCGGCCCGGCACTTCAGCACCGGCCCAAGAGACCGCCGCCGTCTAGCAGCGCCCTAAAGCCTCTAGCTGGGTGGTGACGGTGAGTCCTACGCTGCTGGGAGATTCCAGTCCCGGGGGACCACGACCATTGGGACGGGCAGCGCGCGAAGCATCTTGTTGGCAGTTGATCCGAGGAACAGCTGGCTGCGCTTCGCAAGGCGGCTTGACCCAACGAAGACAATCTCTCCCGGATCCCATTCGATGTCATCGATCGCTTGCTCGATGGTTCGTCCGTGGGCGACGGTGATTGTTGTTTCATGTCCCTCGGGAAGCTGTGCCCCCGCGCGGGCCAGCACCGAGTTGGCGTGCTGATGTGCCAGGTTGATGGCCTCACCGGAGTCCGACTGCTCATTGACGTCGAGTGCCACCAGGGAAATCAGCCGCAATGGCATGCCGCGGCGTGCTGCCGAGTCGACTGCCACATCCAGGACCGCCTCGGCGCCGGCGCGGGTGCCGACCGCGCAGGAGAGCCTGGTCATCCGGTCGCGGTGGCGGTAGCCGCGTGGGGCTAGGCCCACCGGCACCGGGGACGAGTGGAGCACCGCGTTCGCCACACTGCCCACAGTGAACCGCCGCAGCAGCCCGTTGCTGGCGGCCCCAATGACGATCAGTCCAGCGTCAAGATCCGCTGCCACCTCAAGCAGGCCCTCAGCGAAGGAGTCGGCCAGTTTGATGTGGGGCACCACCTCGAGGCCGCCAGGGATTCCTGCGATGGCTTCCTCCAACGCGGCTAGAGCCCGGTTGGTGCCGGCGCCCACGCTGCCGTCCTGGGGACGGTCGAGGACCGTCACCAGGTCGATGCTCGCACCCTGGGTCCGGGCCAGCGACGTCGCCAGTGCCAACGCGTCGCGGCCGCGATCGTTGTTAGTGAAGCCGACTACATAACGCATACGGGCGTGCCTTCCGGTTCGGATTCTGACCGGCGCCTCGGGATTACCGCCGCAGATCTGCTCCCGCAACCCTATCGCGGACGACGGCCAGCGCACTCCTCGCACTGGCCGCCGGGATGCGCAGCTACCGGACCTCGGCCGGTGCGCTCCCCTTGACGAGGGTCTCACCGCGGAAGAAGCCGGGATTGACCCGGTACATCACCAGCATGAGCACTGCGCCGAGGAGGATCACGCCGGTGCCGAGAATAAACACCAGCCCCACTCCCCCGATCGCCGATCCTGAACCATACTCGGGATCCATCGAGTCGGTTGCCGTCTTCACAAACATCACCAGCAGGATCACGCCGCCCAGCAGTGGTGCGAGGAACTTCAAGGCGAAGTTACGGGCGCTGCTGAACGCTACCGCCCTGAAATACCAGACGCAGGCCATGGCGGTGATCCCGTAGTAGAAGCAGATCATCATGCCGAGGGCGGTGATGGTGTCATACAGGGCGTTTTCGGACACCAGTCGGGTGATCACATAGAACGCCGACGCTGCGACGGCAGCGGCTATGGTGGCGTAGCTCGGAGACTTGTAGGTGGGGCTGATCTTCCCGTAGTTCGCGGGCAACGCCCGGTAGTGACCCATGGCGAGCAGGGTGCGGGCGGGCGAGACGAAAGTCGACTGCAGGGAGGCAGCGGAACTGCTCAACACCGTCAGGGACATCAGAATGGCGAATGGCCCCATCACGGGCCCGGCGAGGACAGCAAAGATACTTCCCTGGTTGTCTTCGTTTCCGACACCGAACTTGCCATCGCCCACACCAGCGAAGGATAGCGTCGCCAACGCGACGGTCAGGTAGATCACCACGATGACGACGACGGTGAGCGTGGCCGCCCGGCCCGGGGTCCGCTCTGGATCCTTGGTCTCCTCGTTCATGGTCAGGGTGACGTCCCAGCCCCAGTAGACGAAGATCGACAGGGAGACACCGGCGGCGAAGGCTGAGAACGATTCGACAGCAAACGGGTTGAACCAGTCGGGGCTGATGGCTGTGGCGTCGAAGGCCGTGCCGTTGGCCACGTGGACAAATGCGGCGATGGCGAACCAGCCCAGGACCAGCAATTGGAAGCCCACCAGCACGTACTGGACCGCCTTGGTCGTCTCCATCCCGCGGTAAGAGACCCAGCAGGCCAGGGCAACAAAGACCAGGGTGGTCGCGATGTTCAACGGCAGGTTGAGTGTCAGGTCGGCCAGCGACTCGTTGCCCGTCAGCTGCGCGAGCATGAGATAGAAGAAATCGACGGCGACAGCTGCAAGATTAGACAGCACAATGACCGTCGCCGCGATCAGCCCCCAGCCGCCCATCCAGCCGATCCAGGGACCGAACGCCCGGGTGGCCCAGGTGAAGGAGGTGCCGGCGTCGGGCATCGCATTGTTCAGTTCGCGGTAGCCGAGGGCGACCAGCAGCATCGGGATGAACCCGACCAGGAAGATGGCCGGCAGTTGCACTCCCACCTCAGCGACTGTGGGGCCCAGCGCGGCGGTCAGCGTGTAGGCGGGTGCAATGCAGGACACACCGATGACCACGGCCCCGAGCAGGCCAACCGACCCGGAGTTCAGGCCTTTCTGGCTCAGTCCGGTGGGGGAATCCTTTGTAGGCATGATGCTCACTGCTTCACCTCGGTAGGTTGGACGTCCTTGCCCTCACCGGCATCGGAGCGTTTGGTAGCGAACCGCTCCGGCTGGCGCGGCGGGTCCTCGGTTAGTACGTAGCTGCGCGGTACAACGACCATGGGTACGGTCAGCGCGCGCAGGATTTTGTTGGCAGTGACCCCGAGGAAGAGGCGGCTGTGCTGGGCGAGCCGGCTGGATCCGACCAGGAGGATTTCGCCTTCGTCCCAGGCCAGAGCCCCGATTGCTGCCTCGACGGTGGCGCCCTGCACCACTTCGACGCTGACCTGACCGCCGGCGGCGAGCGACGCCGCCGCCTCAGCCAACCGCGTGTTCGCGTGCTCATGCGCCGCCTCCACCGCAGCGGCGTCAGCGCCTCCGTCGGTGCCCGTGGCGGGGTCAAGCGCCACCAGCGAAACCAATCGTAACGGCAGGCCGCGCCGGCCAGCGGAATCGACGGCGACGGCGATGACCTCGTTGGCGCCTTCCCTGGTACCCACGGCGCAGGTGAGCCGGGTGATCGGATCGAGGCGTCGATAGCCCTGGGGTGCCAGTGCAACCGGCACCGGCGAGGCGTGGAGGAGAGCTCCCGCGACGCTGCCGACGTTGAACCGTTTACGCAGCCCCCGGGAGCTCGCTCCGATAATGATCAGGGAAGCGCCGGAATCGACTGCGGCATCGATGAGGCCACCCGCCTGCGAATCGGCGCTGATGACGTGCGCCCGGGCGGTGACGTCGTCGGGAACCAAAGCGAGCCCCTCGGCCAGCCATTCCTGCAGTTGCGCCGAGAGGATGCTTTCGAATCCCCGCACGGGAGGGTAGACGGCGTTGTAGGGTGACTGCTCCGGCATCACCATCACCAACTGCAGGTTTGCGTCCTGGCGGCGAGCGAGCGCGACGGCGAGGCTGACGGCATCGCGGCCGCGTTCGTCAGCTGTGTACCCGACGATGTAGTCCATGCGGGTCATGCTCCTTCGGCTGCAATACTCAGGATGTTACGGGCAGTTTGTTGACCCATGCGGACGGCTCCCTCGACGTGCTGGTAGCCCTCCGCCGCGAGGTCGGAACAGGACCAGTGAATCGGGCCGACGGGGGTCAGCTGGTCCGGGCCATAGCGGTGGAGGCCGCCGAGGTCGTAACTGGTGGCGTAGGCGCCCCTGGTCCATTCCTCGGAGCCCCAATCGGACTCATAGTAGACCTCGGGGGTGAGTCCCTGGGTGCCGAGGAAGCCGGCGATGGATTCGAGGATTGCCTGCTTGCGGGCCGCGGGGTCCAGCGCGAACATGGCGTCGGCCTTCTCGTCGGACACGAATCCGACCAGCGTTCCGCGGGAATCCTCGTGATTGGTGTTGTCGTAGACCTCCTGCACGATCGACGACGCGCTGAATCCGGTGCCGGACAGGCCGTCGGCCCGCCAGAACGGCGTCGCATACACGGCGTGGACCTTGATGACCAGGCCCAGCGACTGGTGCTGGTGCATCTGATGCTGGCGGCGGGGAAGCGGCGGTTCGTAGGACACCCGCGAGTACAGGTTCGGCGGAACAGCCATCACGGCGTACCGTGCCCGAACGGTCGCGGTGTCGGAGACCGCGGTGACGCCGTCGTCGTCGGACCACCGCAAGGTGCGGACCGGACTGCCCAGGACGACGTCGTCGCCCAGACGCTCCGCGAGGCGTTCCGACACTTGTTGCATGCCGCCGATGACCCGTTTGTCGAGGATGAAGTTCTCGTCGACGAGGTTGGAGAAGGAACCGGCCGAAGCGGCCATCAGCACCGCCTGCAAAGCGGAGAAGGCGTGCGCCGGTTTGGTGAGCATCCCGCCGGCGATGAAGAGTCCGATGTTGTTGCAGGCTTCTTCATCGGATGACTGTTCGCGGAGCCAGTGGTGGAAGGAAATGGTGTCCAGGGCTCTCGCCTCGGGGTGGGTCCACGGGGTTTCAGGGCCGGCTTCAGCTGCCAGCCGATCAAGCAGGTCGATCAACCGGTTCATTTCCGCTTCGGTGGTGGCCGACACGGGGAACATGTCGCCCGTGTAGCGGGTGCGGGTACCGTCAGCGCCGATATAGACGGAATCGCCGCTGCGATACCGGTCATAGGTATCCAGGCCCAACTCGTCGAGCATCCCCTTCAGCGCTGTCTGGTCCGGTGACACCCATTGGCCGCCGATCTCCAGCATGGCGCCGTCAATGGTGTCCGTCCAGGTGCGTCCACCGACGCGGTCCCGCGCTTCCAGGACGGCGACGCTCAGACCCGCTCTCCTCAACTCCCACGCCGCGGTGAGACCTGACGGCCCCGCTCCGACGATCACTACGTCACGTTCCAGATGCTCCACAGTTGCCTTTCACGATTGGGTATGGCCCAGGCCACAAAATGAACGTCATTCATTTATTAGGGATACTGTAGCGATACTCACCCGGGTTTGGAAAGGGCGGAGCCACCAAAGGGGATGACAGTGATGGGGCACCGTAGAATAAATCCCCAACAACGCGACGGCGAAGGGGCGGTCATGGGAAGTGCGGGAGCGTCGGACACTCGTCGTCGGGCGGGTCGACCGCCGCGTGGCCTGCTGTCGCGGGACCTGATCACCGATGCGGCGCTGGGTCTGATCGCCAGCCAGGGATACGAGGGGCTCACCATGTCGGCCCTCGCGCAGCGGCTGCGAGTGGCGCCGTCGGCCCTCTATAACCATGCGGAATCCAAGCAGGAGGTGCTGCGGTGGGTCGAGGACCGTGTGATGGCCCAGGTAGATTTCAGCACGTTCGCCTCGGCCCCGTGGGACGAAGCGGTCCGCGCCTGGGCGTGGTCCTACCGGAACGTGTTCGCCGCCCACGCGCCACTGATTTCAGTGATCGCGGTACTGCCCGTCACCGGCGCCCCCGAAACGTTGGCCATGTACGAGGCAGTGACCACTGGTTTCCTCGACGCCGGCTGGCCCGAGGATCGCATCATCCCGGCCATCGTGGCGCTCGAATCGTTCATCTTCGGGTCAGCGTTCGACGTCGCCGCCCCTGAGGACATTTTCGAGTCGGGCAGTCTGGGCCCCGACTACCCGAGGTTCACTGCAGCAGTCCGCCGCCGCGACACATCGCAGGCGGATTCCGCCGATGCCGCCTTCACCATCGGCCTTGAAGCGCTCATCGCGGGCCTCCGGGCACAGTTGGCCGACTGACCGAGCGTTCAACAAACCCTCCGCGGATACCTCAGCCTCGGGGAGGCAATAATCTGCCGTCCAGCCGAACCTCTCGGAAATGCGCAGTTGTGGGGGGTCGTTGCAAACAACTGTTCAGTCGTGGTGGGTTGAGGCGCGTTCAACCCACCACAAGCGCGCAAGATTTCCCGACGGCGGCGCTCCCGGACACGGCAACCCACCGCCCACCCGCTATCCCCTCGGCGACAGGAAGGTTATCGACAATCGTAAAGTTAACGTTTATCGTTAGTAGCGATAAACGTTAACCATTGGAGGACGCCATGACTGCAGCACCACCTACATCCCGCCGAGGAACGTCGCTCCGTACTGCCGAACGAGTCGGACTGGTTACCGTCCAGGTGATCACTGGCCTTCTCACCGTGATCGTTCTCACCGTGCTCACTGTTTTCCTGGTGCTGGCCTCGCAGGGAAAAACCGAGCTGTATCTGCCAGCGGTCACCCCTGAGGGATCTTTGGCTGGGCTGGGTCCACAAGTATCCGAGGCCTACTTCGACACTGTGACTCTCAGCGTTGAAGGCGTCAGTGGTGCAGCGATAGCGCCCTATGCGGCCACCATGACGGTCGGATTCCTTTTCGTCGCAGCGTCGTTGCTCTTCTTCCTCCACCTCACCCGGCGGGTGCAGCGTGGGCGGCCTTTTGGGCGGTTGATGACGGCAGGTCTAGGCATCCTCGCACTGTTTTTCACTGTCGGATCGCTCATCCTGCCAGCGATTCTCTCCTCTGCGCACACAGAGATCATGGCCGACCTTGCTATCGATCTGGCTGCCGCACCCTTCAGTACCGGCTATTACTTCGGGGCAACTGACTTGCTGTCCCTGATCACCGGAATCTTCTGCGCGCTGTTTGCCGGAGCGTTCAGCATCGGCTCCCGGCTGCAACGCGAAACCGAAGGACTGATCTAGGTGGCAGCTCACACGACTAACCGCCTGGACCGTGGTGCGGCAATCGCCGTCACAGCCGCCTTCATGCTGGCTGCGGCAGGGATTCTCGCTACGGCCATTGGTTCCTTCGCTGTTCCGAGCGCGTTTGAAGCCGCGCATCGGCTCGATCGCGACACCGAGGGCCTGATCTAGTGGCCCCTACTGAATCGGAAACCACCGGCATCCACTGCCGATTGGATGAACTCCTGGCGGACAGGAACATGACCCTCACTGAACTCGGACGACGAGTCGAGATGAGCATCGTGAACCTGTCCATCCTCAAAAACGACAGGGCTCGGGCCATCCGGTTCTCGACCCTACAAGCCATCTGCGAGGTGCTTGAGTGCCAGGTGGGTGACCTCCTGGAAATCCGCCCCGCGTCGCCGGAAGCCTGACCCCCGTTGGAGGCGAAACCCCCTTTCGCCGAAGCGCTAGGTCTGATGGGATCGGCGGTCGCCAACCCACCAAAGCTGGCGCTTCGGCGACGGGGAAGTTGCTACCTCGCGGCGCGGATGGCCGCTTCCAAGACGTCCAGCCCGTCGTTCAACAGCTCATCACCGATCACAAGCGGCGGCAGCAGCCGGACCACATTGCCGTAGGTGCCACAGGTCAGGATGATGACGCCCTCCTGCAGGCACGCAGCTGCGATGGCCTTGGTGGCGTCCGGGTTCGGCGTCTTCGTCCCGGGAAGCACGAACTCAAGCGCAAGCATTGCGCCACGGCCGCGGATTTCCCCGATGATCGACTCGGATCCCAGGTCTTCCTGCAGCGCACGCAGCCGGGACGTTGCCAGTTCCTCGATCGCCAGGGCACGGACAACGAGATCCTGCTCCTGCATCGTGTCGATTGCAGCAAGCGCGGCGGCGCACGCCACCGGGTTGCCACCGAAGGTGCCACCGAGGCCGCCGGGGTGGACGGCGTCGAGCAGATCCGCCCGGCCGGTGATGGCCGACAACGGCATGCCGCCAGCGATCCCCTTGGCCATGGTGATGATGTCAGGCACTACTCCCTCATGGTCGACGGCGAACCAGGCGCCGGTGCGGCAGAAGCCTGACTGCACCTCGTCGGCGATGAACACCACCCCATTGGCTTTGGCCCAGGCGGCCAAGGCCGGCAGGAAGCCTTCGGCGGGAACGATGAAGCCGCCCTCGCCCTGAATGGGCTCGATGATGATCGCGGCCAGTGAACTGGCCCCAATCTGCTTCTCCATCATGGTGATGGCGCGCTGCGCTGCTTCGGCCCCGGTAATCGAGGGGTTCTCCTCACGGAACGGGTAGCTCATCGGCAACCGGTAAACCTCGGAGGCGAACGGGCCGAAGTCCCCGGAGGGGCCACCCTTGTACGGGAGGGACTTGGCGGTCAACGCCATCGTGAGATTGGTCCGCCCGTGATAGGCGTGATCGAACGCGGCGACGGCGGTGCGACCGGTGGCCAGACGAGCCACTTTCACAGCGTTCTCGACAGCCTCGGCACCCGAGTTAAACAGCACCGTGCGCTTCTCGAAGTCGCCGGGAGTCAGCTCGGCCAGCTTCTCGGCGACGGCAATATAACCCTCATACGGGGTGACCATGAAGCAGGTGTGGGTGAAATGCTCCACCTGCTCCTTGACGGCACCGACGACGGCGGGATCCGACGCCCCGACGCTCGTCACTGCAATGCCTGAGCCGAGGTCGATGAACGAATTGCCGTCGACGTCGTGAATGATGCCGCCGTCGGCGTCGGCCACATACACCGGCACGCCGGAGGCGACCCCCTTCGCCACCACTGCTGCACGACGCGCGGCCAGCTCGGTGGATTTCGGGCCCGGGAAGTCGGCGATGATCTTGCGCTTCTGCTCAAGCCGGAACTGCGGCTGGATTGCCTGGGTGGTCATAGTGAAACTGCCTTTCTAAACATCCAGCGCGCTCATGACGTGCTTGATCCGGGTGTAGTCCTCAACGCCATACATCGACAGATCCTTGCCGTAGCCGGAGCTCTTGAAGCCTCCATGCGGCATCTCGGCGGTGAGGAGAATGTGGGTATTGATCCAGACGGCGCCAAAGTCGAGGTCGCGGGAGACCCGCATCGCGGTGCCGTGATCGGTGGTCCAGATGCTCGACGCGAGTGCGTATTCGACGTCGTTGGCCAGTTCAATTGCCTCGCCCTCGGTGGTGAACTTCTGCACCGTGATGACGGGGCCGAAGGTTTCCTGCTGCACAATATCGTCATTTTGGCGTGCTCCGGTGATGACCGTCGCTTCGTAGAAGTACCCTTTGTCGCCGGAACGCTTGCCGCCGATCTCCACCTTGCAATGCTCCGGCAGGGCGTCCATCACCGCGTTGACCGCGTTGAAGTGGTTGATGTTGTTCAGCGGCCCGAAGTAGTTCTGCGAGTCGTCAGCGTTACCGGTCTTCAGCGTTTCGGTGTGCGCCACCAGGGCCGCCACCAGTTCGTCGTGCACCGAATCCTGTACCAACACCCGAGTAATCGCCGTGCAATCCTGACCAGCATTGAAGAAGGAGAACTCGGCGATCGCCGCGGCGGTCTTTTTGATCTCCGCGTCAGCGAAGACGACGGCGGGAGCCTTGCCACCGAGCTCCAGATGGGCCCGCTTGAGGCGCTTGGCAGCTCCGGTGGCGACGGCGATTCCCGCGCGAACCGACCCGGTGATCGACACCAGTCCGGGCACCGGATGGTCCACCATGGCCGCGCCGGTGGCGCCGGTCCCGAGCACCACGTTCAGCACCCCGGGAGGCAGGATCCCCTGGGTCAGCTTCGCCAGCACCAGGGTGGACTCGGGGGTGGTGTCACTGGGCTTGAGGACCACGGTGTTCCCGGCGGCGAGCGCCGGGCCGATCTTCCAGATGGCCATCAGCAGCGGGTAATTCCACGGCGCCACCTGGGCCACTACGCCGATCGGTTCGCGGCGGACATAGGAGGTGTGCCCCTCCACGTACTCGCCGGCCGACTTTCCTTCCATCAGGCGGGCAGCGCCAGCGAAGAACCGGAGCTGGTCCGCGCCCACTGCCACTTCCTCGGCGGCGATCAGGTCGCGCACCTGACCGGTATTGCGATGCTGGGCTTCGACCAGTTCATCGCTCGCCCCTTCCAGCGCGTCCGCCAGTTTCAGCAGCATCAGCTGACGCTGGCCGGGGGTGACGTGTTTGAAGGTCTTGAAGGCAGCCGACGCCGCGGTCATGGCCGCGTCGACGTCCGATGCCAGCGAAACGGGTGCCTTCGCCACGACTTCGCCGTTAGTCGGATTGACGACATCCAGCAACTCTGTGCCGGTCGGCGTCACGAACTCGCCGTTGATGAAGTTCTGGAGGGTGGTTACCACGGTATTCATCCCTTGTCTGGTGATGGGCTGACGGAGCGCTGCGGATCCGTCGCAGTGTAAATCCATTGCCGACCCTACGCCCACTAACATTCCTTGGCCTAGGGTGATCCGCACAACAACCTCCGCCAACCGTAATGCAACCGCACAGTGCACCGGTTCTATAGTTGGGGGATGGCCATCACCCTCCCCACCCTCCTCACGGCCGCCGGTCTCGGACTTCAGCCGGTGGGGTCCGCCAACGCCCCTGCCATTCCGATTCAGTGGGTCGCGGTCACCGAACTTGAGGATCCTCTCCCGTTCCTCAGCGGCGGAGAGGTGGTGTTGACCACCGGTCTGCGGCAGAAAACGACGACGGCGCAACGCGCTTTCGTCCGTCGCGTCCACGAATCCGGGGCGTTGGGAATCGGCTTCGGCACTGGCCTGGGGCATCGACAGGTTCCGGCCGCGCTGGTCGACGAAGCCGACGCCCTGGGACTTCCCGTTTTTCGTGTGCCCTATGAGACGCCGTTCATCGCCATCGGGAAGATCGTCGCCGATTCCCTCTCAGCCGACCATTATTCGCGGCTCGAGAGCCTCCTGAAGGGCCATCAGATCCTAGCGTCGGCGCTCCTCGGCGAGGGTGGTCTCCCCCAGTTGCTCCGCGAACTCGCCGCCATGCTCGGCACCGACGTCATGCTATCCCAGTACGGGGCCCAGCTCTTCACCACCGTCCCGGGCCAGGTCCCGGGCGGGCGACCGGGTAAAACAGGATTGGCCGACCAGCACTGGCACCGCCTGCCGGTTGCCACTGGCCTGAAGGACCGCTGCACCCTGGCCATTGCCGAACCGTACACCCCCGAGCCCATCGTGGCGTACGCGCAAAGCTTGATCAGCGTCGAGTTGAGCAACCAGGCCCGACGACGAGCGAGCGAACGGGCGGTGGCGGGTCAGCTTTTCCAGGACGTGGTGCGAGGCACCCTCGCGGGGCCCGACGCCGTCGCACGCCTTGGTGGCGCAGGTATCGACACCACGCTACGCCAGGTGGTGATGATCATCGAGGTAGCGTCGGGGCAGCGCCGGGCGCTGCGGACCCTGCCGACACCCCTCGGATTCGAACCGGGTCTCACTGCGCTGGTGGACGAGCGCCTGGTCATCGCCGTGCCGGAGGGCGACGGCGCCGCACTGAGCCGGCAGATGGGCGACTACCTTCATGGCGCCGGGCTGACCGCCAAGGTGGGCTTCGGCGGCGCGTATGCGCAGGCCAGCGGATTCCGATGGAGCTACTTCGAGGCGCGTGAATCGTTGAGCCGGGGACTATCGGTCAACACCCCCGACCGGCTGAGCCTGACCTCCCTGCTCATGGTGAGCGAAGACGTGCCGCTCGCCGATCTTGCTGCTGAGGCGCTGGACCCGGTGGCCGCGTTCGACCAGCGCCACCACGCCGAGTTGATGGTAACGCTTGAGCGATATCTGGCGCTGAACGGGTCGGTGGCTGCTGTGGCGGAGGCCCTGCAACTTCATCGGAACACCGTGCGGTACCGTCTGCAGCAGATCCAGGACCTGAGCGGTTACGACCCCGGCATCACCGCCGACCGCGTCCATTTGTACCTCGCCCTGAATGTGAGGGGACTGCGGTAGCCAGCTGGACTGTGCTGATGCCTCAGCACAGCGAGTGCTTCGGGTACCCCGCGCAAAGCCCTACACCTCGAGCAATGTCAACGGAAAGGCAACGAGCAATGACCAATATCGCGTGGACCGAGGGTTCGTGGACGACACCGCCCGCCCACGAAGAAATCAGGGACGACGGACTACATGTCACCGCCCACGAAGACAGTGACGCGTGGCGGGTCACCGCCTACGGGTTCATCCACGACACCGAGCATGCACTGCTGACGCCGTTCAACCAGAACACGGCCGTCGAGGTGTCATTCCACCTCAGCTTCTCCGCCCAGTTCGATCAGGCGGGGGTGTTTATCCGGGTGGACGACACCACCTGGATCAAGACGGGCATCGAGTGGAGCGACGGCGAGGCAAGCCTTGGCGCGGTCGTCACGCGCGACGTTTCTGACTGGTCGCTGTCGCCTGTCCCCGAGTGGGACGGCCGGCTGGTGACCATCCGAGCCAGCCGCTCTGGGGACGCCCTCACAATCCGGGCAAAGGTCGACGACGGACCGTGGCGGCTGGTGCGCGTTGCGCCTCTGGACCCTGACGCCGTCGTGACGGCAGGGCCGTTCTGCTGTGCCCCCTCCAGAGACGATCTGACGGTGCATTTCACTGCCTGGCACACCACTGCCGCGGACGCCAGCCTGCACCCCGGTTCGTAGCGCCGTCGGTTGAGGGCGCGCCATGCCACCTCGGTGCGACTCCGGCATCTGCTCTAGCGGAAAACCCGGCTGATACCGGCCCCGATCTGGACGATTGTCAGCCAGGTGAGAAAGTGCTGCAGCGGACGCAGGGGCTTGGCGACGATGCTCCGCCAACCGTTGCTCCGTGTCCACGAACCCGTCAGGTGCAGTTGTGTCCCACCGGGGGTTGATCTCAGGGAGATAGTCAGGACATTGGTGTTGCTCCGCAGTAGATCAGGGTAGCTGAAGCGCCAGCCAATGCGAGCGGGCGGATGTGTCGCTACCAATCCATCTGGCGCCGTCGGTATTTCGCCTTGATCCGGAGCGGCTTGCCGTCGGGTTTCCGGCTAACCGGGAGGGCAGCCCAGATGGTCGTCGGGGGTGCGGCCTGTTGATGTACCTCGCCGGCTTCAACCGATCCCACGCCGGGGTTCCATTCGGGCATCCGCAGAGGGTCCGACAAGAGCGCCCACACGTCGTCGATGGGCGCCGGGATGAAGGCCGCAACCTGGCACGTCAACATACCGGAGATGCGTGGGTGTTTGTCATGCGAGGCTGTCGGCGGGCGTTCCCCGGCGAGGGCGGTCGTAATTTCGCTGATCGAACTTCCCAGTCGGTTGAGGAGGTCGTGAATCAGCCCGCTTGGCTCGGCAAGCAATTCCTGCAGCACCGCAGACGCATCGCCAACGTTTGCCAGCCCCGGCCCGTTCAATAACCTTCAGCGCGCGCGCCGCCCACTCGTACCCGCGCGTCTCGTGGAACACGATCCGCCCCGGATCGGACCCATCTGCCGTGACACACTGCGTAATTGATCAGAGTGCATGGCGTCGACGGCCGACCGCGCCCCGTCCAGGGTGATCCCCGCTTTGCGTAGCGCCCTGCCCGCCGCTTGATCGTTGATTACCAGAGCGAGGAACAGGTGTTCAAGGTCCGCGTTGCGCAGCCCGCGGCGTGAGGCCTCTTCCATGGCTGCCAACGAAAGCGTCTGCACCGTCGCAGCAGCGGAGATGAATGAGGTCATAGTTTCCTCCGTGGAATAGGAATGGCCGGATCAACACGTCTCCCATATTTTTTGTGGACCGCCTGCCGGGTTACGCCGAGCGCATCAGCAATCTCACTCCAACTCAGATCGGAGCGAAGTGCAGCCTCGACCTGCCGCAATTCAAGCGCATCAGCCAGCGCCCGGAGGGAAACGATCGCTCGTAGCCCAGCCCGCGAATCCTCAGAGCGCGCCGCTGTTACCAGCTGGTCATTGTCCATACAAGCAACCTACGTTGCCTATTTGGGGTGAGCAAACCTCATGACTACATGAATGACCCCGAGTCTCGCCGCAAAAACGGAAGCGGAGCCGGATTTCTGCTACGGAACTGAAACTTTCCCAAAAAGTGCTGGTATTCCACGATTTGGCGTGATCAAATTACGTCAGCCGAAAAGCAACCGCACCTGCGACGCGCGTCCGGCGGATGCCGCTCAAGGGGGACTTGGGGGCCTACCTCAAGGAAAAGACGTGGTTTCATGACGCACCGTAATCGCCTGCTGACTTTCGGCACCTGCACAGCACTTATGGCCGGTTCGGCTTTCCTCTCCGCAGCGCCCGCCGCAGCGCAAACCAACCCGACAACCTGTGTCTCGGCGCAGGTAGCGCTTGGGAGTGCCTTGGACTCGGCATCAGTGGATATCGAACTGGCCTACCAGCTCAAAGCAGCCATCGCCGCCATCGAAGCCGCCGGTCTAGCCTTCTCTGAGGCTTTGGAGGCCGCCGATCTGGCTGCCGCCGAGGAATACGCAGCGTTCGATGAGGCCATCCAGGCCTACGAGGCGGCCGCAATGGCCGTCGAAGGGACCCAGGCAGCTCTCGATGCGGCGCAGACGGTCAAAATTCTCGCCGACGATCGGGTCGAAGCAGCCGAACTGGCACTGGCAGCGGTGGTCGATGGCGACGACGCCGGTCGGGTCGCAGCCGAAGCGGAACTAGCCGCGGCGCTGGTCGCCCAGGCGGATGTAACAACTGCACTGACCGTCCGGCAGGCGGAACGCGATGCGGCACCGGCAGCGCTTGCCGCGGCTGACGCCATCCTGATGGAAGCTCAAATAGCGTTGGACGCCGTCCTCTATACCGAGGCAGTGAGCACCGCCGAGGATAACTACTTCTCCGCCGTTGAGGCCGCTGAAGCGACCCTTGCGGCTCTGGGAGGTACAAGCACCAGCATTGAAGAGGTACAGACGCTGGTCGACGCCGTGGTCACGGCCTGCGCAGCACCGGGCGGCGACGACGGAGCCGGGCCACCTGTTGCGGCGCCGGTTGTCGTTGTCACACCAAGTGCGCCAACGGCACCGGCACCGGCCGCCGTCGCCGTGACCAAACGGGGTCTGAACGTGCAGACCGCAGCCGGTGACACTGCCGGAGCAAGGGATGATTCCCTAGCCCTCGGGGGCGCGGCAGGAGGGGCACTACTGCTCCTCTCCGGTGCCGCCGTGTGGCTACGGCGATCTGCCAGGGGCTGACGATGGCTGGCTGGCGGCGCCCTGCTACCCGGTGGACGGGCTTGGCGCTGTCGGCTGCCCTGATCATGGGTGCCGCGCCGGTTGTCGGCGCGGCACCCCCGGCAGCTGATTCGGGACGCCAGGTCCACGCTGCCGGGTTCATGCCAACCCCCGCGGCACTCGCCGCGTCGCCCGCACCGGTACCAACCACTGCTCCCGCCCCGGAACCAGGGGCGTCCGCGCCAGGTTGGCTGACCGTGGACGCAGCCGACATTGACATGCAGATTTTGCCGCTGACCCCGTCCGCGGCGGATCTGTCCTCCCAGTCGATCGTGCCGCCGTTGACAGTTGACGCGTATTGGTTGACTTCCTTCGGAACGCCTGGTCTTGCGTCGGAAGACACCACCTACATCACCGGCCATAGCTGGGAGGGCCGCGACGCCCCCTTCAACCGGCTGAGCACCGAGGCTGAGGTGGGCGATTCGATTGTGCTCACCACCGAGACCGGTGTCCTCGACTACGTCATCGATTCGGTGACCACCCACGACAAGAACACCCTGAAGGACAGCGAGATCTGGGACATCGTGCCCAACCGACTGGTGCTGATCAGCTGCTACACCGAGGATATTTGGGGCAAAAACGTGGTCATCACGGCAAGCCCTGCGGGGGACGCCTAAAAGCTGTGGCGGTTCAGTACATTGCGGAGACCGCGTTGAGCGTTGCCCGGGCGCTCGAGCCGCTGGGAGGGCTCGACCGGTTCCTGCCGGCTTCGGTCCGGGCTGCTGCCGGTCACCATCAACATGAACAGGACCGGGTGACCTACCGTGCGGCGCACGCAGTGTTTCGCCTCCTGGCAGCTCGGGTCCTCGGCGGCACCCCGTCCCAGGCCGCCGAACTGCACGTGACACGCTCCTGCCGGGCCTGCGGCTCGGATCTGCACGGCAAACCGGCAATTGGCGGAGTGGAGCTGAGCCTGTCCCGTTCCGCTGAGGCCATCCTGATTGCTTCAGCACCGGCGGGGCGCCCCATCGGTGCGGATATCGAGCGCATCCCCGACGTCCTCTTCGACGGCTTCGACGCGTACACCCTCTCTGCCCTGGAGCGAGATCAATTCCGGCCCGACGACGCCGGCTCCCGGCTCCGACTGTGGGTCGCCAAAGAGGCTGTGCTCAAGGCGGTTGGGCATGGACTCACCGTCGAACCTCACACGCTCACCATCTCGGGGAACTCCTGTCTAGGTCTACCGGAAGCGCAGGACCTGCGCCTGACGTGGTTTACAGGCCCTACCGGGCTTGCCGGGTACGCTGCCGCACTCGCCGCACCCGCTGGCCAGGACCCATCCCGGCTTGCGCTAGCCGACGTGCTCGGCTGAACTCGGTTGCCGAAACTCATCCGAACCATGATTTTTTCGAACCGTCACCGCCCGGACGCGTGAACAATGCAATACGGTGTCCACGGCCTGGCCTCGAGGCGTCCGGCAGCGATCGCCTGGCCGCAGATAGCGCACACGCCGAAGCTCTCGCCGTCGAGCCGCTCCAGAGCAGCCCGGATCTCCTCTGACCGGTGCCTGGCGTCCCGGGCGAGAACCGCCATCTGCGAGAGTTCGGAGGCGATCGTGGTGCCCTCCGGGTCATGTTCGTCGTCGACGTTTGAATTATCCCGGGCAGCGGTCACCGATCGGCTATCAGCATCCAACGCAGCGAGGCTCGCACGGGTTCGGGCAAGCTCGGCGTGCAGCAGCGGGCGATAGCGTTCGAACCTAGTCTCAGGTGCCATTTAGCTATGCTAAGGGTGCCTCAGCTACCGGCATTCTCCGGCGACTGGGTAGTTGAAGCGTTCGGCAGCCAATCCCCCGGTTCAGGTAGCTGATCACCATGGTCCCCGTGTAGAGGATGCCTCTGGTGGTGCGGGAGGCCAGCACCCAGGGATCTCGGACACCACTTAGAGAAAAGGTGCCGTCCACCGGGCCGGCTGAGAAATGGCGGAGGCGCTGGAAAATCGGAAGCCCTGTATCTTCGGTGGGCGGATCGACTATCGTAGGATCATAGGCATCCCGCCCCGCGGGTTCGCCGTTGGGCTTGAGGATCGCCCAGCCATACGGCAGGTGCGGCAGAGATGTCAGGGGAATGATGGTTGAGCGGTCTCCTTCCACAACAATTGGTGATGGCGCTAATCTTTGCACCCCATATCTGCAGGAACTGCCGGTCACCGGTGCAGCGATTTCAGTCTTCGGCGGTTCCGTTCAGGAAACCGTCTGCTGCAGTGACGATCTGGCCCACCAGCTCGATGAGCTGCAATTCGAGCTCGGGGAGGGCCCGCGTTGGGAAGCTACGGCGAGCCGCCTGCCGGTCTTGATTCCTGATGTCACCGAAGACTGGCATACCCGCTGGCCCGTCTTCGGCAACGCGGTGCAAGCCACTGAGGTCAGGGCTATCTTTGTCTTTCCCCTCATTCTGGGCGCCATCGATATTGGGGTTGTCGAGCTGTACCGCACCCGCCCAGGGGATCTGAGCAGCGCCAACCAGACCGCGGCGTCGGTCCTTACCGATAGAACTTCCTGGATCCTGCTACGCCGGATGCTGTCCCGGGAGCCCGGTCACAACGAGTCGTTCGGCGGGAACGACGGGTCGTCGCTCTCCCGGCGGGAGATCCATCAGGCCACCGGGATGGTGCTGGCCCAGGCGAACATCAACGCCACCGATGCCCTCCTACTGCTGCGTGGCTACGCTTTTTCGGAGGGACTTCCCCTCACCGCGGTAGCCACGTCAGTTGTTGAACGCAGGCTGGACTTCACGCCGAACTCGGAATAGCGGAGTAAACTTATTCCATGGTGACTTCGACCCGGGCTGAGCGCGTGTGCGCTGCTTTCGTAAAGATCGCTGACACGTTGGTCGACGACTACGACGTACTTGATCTTCTGCATGCTCTGGTCGAGGAATCGATTGAGATCCTCGACGCGACGGCGGCCGGGCTGTTGCTCGTCGACCAGTATGGCGAACTTCAGGTATTGGCGTCCACCAGCGAGGAGAGTCAACTGGTGGAGGTGCTGCAGCGCGAAGCCGGCGCTGGCCCCTGCGTGGAGTGCTTCCAGACCGGAGTTGTGGTCACCGTGGACGACATCGCCGATCTGGGAGACCGTTGGCCGCAATTCAAGCAGGCGGCCCTGTCCCAGGGATTCCGTTCGGTACATGCCATCCCTCTTCGCATTAGGGGCAGGACTATCGGCGCTCTCAACCTCTTTGGGGTGGTACCGGGAGCCATTTCCAGCGAAGATGCCGCGATCGGCCAGGCACTCGCCGATGTAGCAACGATCAGTATTTTGCAGGAGCGCGCAATCCGCGAGGCAGAAGTGGTCAACGATCAGCTTCAGCGCGCCCTGACCAGCCGCATTCTGATTGAGCAGGCGAAGGGCGTGGTGGCTCAGCTGAGCAACGTCGATATGCACGAGTCGTTTACCCGGATCCGCAATCATGCCAGGCGGAACCACCTCACCCTGCATGAGACTGCGGCGCGGATTGTCGATCGGTCGCTGTCGCTGTAACTGATGGGTCGCTGTAGCTGGCGACACCGCTGACCTAAAGTACCTCACGAACTGAAGTGCGCTGCCAGCCGACCCGGTGGCTGGGGGGAATACCGGGTCGGCTGACAACGCAAGTTGTCAGGTTGCCGTCAGTGAGTCGATGTACCTAACCGACTTACTGACCGCGGTTTAGCTGCCATATGATCTCCTTCTAAGTGTCGTGTGACTGTCTCAGAACTCATTACTCATATACCTCCCCGAATACCGACGATCTTGAGGATTAGCTGCACTGCCCCAGCTTGTGAGCTGGAACCGCCCGAATGAGGAACCCTCCACGGGACTGGGAATCTCATCGTCGCGAGACATTGAAAGGAAAATGCCCCTACCGGATACATCCGCGGAATGTTTCTTACTCGACACGGTGCCGGGGTCTGGGGCAGTACCTTCAGCATAGTCGCTCCTGATGGCGCCGTCTACGGCTGGGCTGGTCTATTTCACCGGGGCAATAGTCCACCGACGGTCGCCCGAACATTCCTGAACACGGCACGCGATTCGGGCAGCCACGGGAGCCCCACGAAGACATGGAAGGCACCCGGATACCGGTGGAAGGCGAGGTCGCCGCCGTCGCTCATCAGACGATCGAAGGCAACGGCATCCGCCATGCAAATGTCCCAACTCCCCTGATAGAGCGACACCGGCGGAAGGCCGACCAGTGCTGCCGGAGTGGCGAAGACCGGGCTCAGCAACGGTTCCCGGGGGTCCTCTCCCCCGGACCACCAGATACCTGCCTCAACTGCGCCGGGGACGGCCAGCATCGGGTCCACCCGCTCGTAATGGGGGATGTCCGGGTTGGTACCGGTGATGTCCAGCCAGGGTGAGAAGAGGATCAACCGTCCGGGCCGCGGCAGATCGAGGGCGGCAAAATACAACGCCTGGCCCACCGCCAGCCCGCCACCCGCCGAATCGCCGGCCAGGACGACGTCGGCCGCGTCGGTGGTGCCGAGCACCATCTGATAAACAGCCGCGAGGTAGTCATACGCTTCCCTAAAGGTGTGTTCGGGAGCCAACCGGTAGAGCGGCACTGTCACTGTTGCCCCGGTGGCTTTGACCAGCGCGGCGATGATCCACCAATGGGGGCGGGCCAGTTCGTTGATGTAGGTTCCGCCGTGCGTGTAGATGATGTGCTGCCTTGACGCCCCGGATCGCGGACGCAGGGTGAGCGTGCGGACGCCGTCGACCTCCCGATCCTCGACGGTGCATCGCCGCCGCAGCGATCGCGTCACCGGTGCGGGTCCGGGATAGCTGCGCTGCATGTATTGCCCTCGCATCCACTCGGGCGACGAGTAATGCCGCTTGGTCGGTGTCAGGCGGAGCGCCGCGCTGACCAGTCGCATCGGGGCACTGGCTGGTGGTTCCGCGGCCGGGCGGAGAGTCGAAGTCATGGGCTTAACAGTGCCATGGACTCGTGCCTCAGGGTCTGGCGTCAGTGCGCGGCGCTCCCTAAGGTAGGAGGATGGCAAACCCATCGCACACCAGCCTCCAGCACAGCTGGCAGGGCTCGGACGATCCCGGCCGTCTCGACACGGCGACGATCAATCTTGAAACCAACCGACTCACTGCCCACGGCACGTCGAGGACAGCTGACTACGCTGTCAGTTGGGCACTTGCGACGGCGTCGGGCTGGGTGACCCAGCGGCTCACCGTGACCGTCCACGGGCAGGGCTGGAGCCGCCATCTCGAGCTGATGAGATCGGACGATGGCGTCTGGTCCAGTGAAACCCTCAGCGCCGGGGACACCGACCTGCCCGAGCCCGGGATCTCCGACCCCGAGGGGCTGGCGGGAGCCCTCGATTGCGATCTCGGGCTGTGCCCGGTGACCAACACTATGCCAATCCTTCGACTTAACCTTGTCTCCGGCGACGGCGCACCGGTCGGCGAGACAGAACTGACCATGGCCCGGGTTGAAGTGCCGAGCCTGCGGGTAGTGCCCAGCACCCCGGTCTACAGCCACGTGCGGGCTGCCCGGTCGGACAGTCCCGCCCTGATGCTGTACAACTCCGGAAACGGTGGATTCGCTGCCGAGCTGACCATCGACCAGGACGGGGTGGTGCTCGACTATCCGGGACTCGCACGGCGGATCAGCTAGGGCCCACCGGGCGAGCATCCCCCGGCAGCCAGCACTGGGTAAACTCATGCTGGCCGGGAATGCCTCCCGCGCAGACCCAAAACCTAAGCAGCCCGGACGACGAGGATCCCCATGACCAACACGGTGGACGTTGCCCTGCTGATCGACCTACTCGGGGTCTTTTTCTTCGCCGTTTCCGGATCCCTGCTGGCGGCCCGCAAAGGGTTCGACCTCGTGGGATCCCTACTGCTGGCCTCCCTGGCCGGACTGGGCGGCGGAGTGGCACGCGACCTGATCATCGATACCGTTCCGGCGGCGTTCTCGAATCCTGCCTACCTGATTCCACCGGTGCTTGCGACCCTGCTCGTGTACTTTTTGTTCTCCGGTGTGGAGCGGGCGAGCAACTTGCTAGTCCTTTTCGATGCCGCGGGCCTGGGCCTGTTCTGCATCACCGGCACGGTGAAAGCCCTGGAGTTTGGCCTTCACCCGGTGGCGGGCATCCTGCTGGGCGTGACCACGGCGGTGGGTGGCGGGCTGCTGCGCGATGTGGTGGCCAACGAGGTGCCCCAGCTCTTCGACCCCCGGGACATCTACGCGCTTCCCGCAATGCTCGGGGCCGGGTTGACCACGCTGCTCGTCAGTACCGGCTGGTTCAACGTGGTGACGGGCGCCGTCGTCGCTGCTCTGGTGTTCATCCTGCGGGTGCTCGCCTGGCGCTTCAGCTGGCGCGCACCGCTGGCAGTCCTGGGCTGGAAGCGGCCCGGGCCGTCGTAGCCCGACCCGCGGCGGGGGCTAGGATGGGTATATCCCCCAACCCCACCCCTGGAGTTCAAATTGACTGAGCTATTCCTGGACAAATTTCGTGCCCTGGTTCCGGCGTACTTCGATGACCAGTGGTCGGCGGAAGATGGCCTGTCGATGGAAGAACTCCAGGACCTGATGGACGGTCGGGACTTTGACCTCCCACTCGCGCTGCGCGACTTCTACCTCGCCGTCGGCGCTGTCGAGGACATTATGGAGGCCTACCACTTTTTCTGGGATCCCGACGAGCTGACCGTCGAAGACGGCCACCTGCTCTTCCTTGAGGACGAAGAGGAAAAGTACACCTGGGGAATCCGCGTGGACCAACTGGATGTCCCCGATCCCATCATCTGGCGTCGCAACAATGCACGGGGCACATGGAAGAGCGAAGAGGGCACGTTCAGTGAATACGTCCTCGACATGTTCGAGTGGGTGTTCGAAGAAGACACGGACGAGGATTGACCGGCTGGGTGGGGCACGCGCCGGACGGTTACCTGTGCCCCTTCTGTGACCTCGCCTCCGGGGACTTTCGGGTGCCCAGTAACCTTTGCCGCCCCGGAGATGTCGTGTACGCGGACGACCTGGTGCTGGCCTTCATCGCCTCCCACGGCTTCGACCCGCACCCCGGCCACGTACTAGTCACCCCTCGGGCCCACTTCGAGCTGTTGTATGAACTGCCCGACGACGTCGCCGCCCGCATCATGACCGTCACCCGCGACATGGCGGTAGCCATCAAACGGGCGTGGTCACCGGACGGCATTTCCACCCGCCAGCACAACGAACCGGCCGGCAGCCAGCACGTCTGGCACTATCACCAGCATGTTCTCCCCCGCTGGCACGATGACGGCTTCTACTTCACCCCAAAGCGGCCCATCGTGGATCCGGCCGAGCGGGCCCGGAAGGCGGCCGAGCTCCGCGCGGTCCTATAGCCACACCGGCTGTTGCCCGTGCAGGTTTGCTCAGGTTTCAGGCCCTCCCTTGCGCGCCGTTGCCTGACACGCCGGCAAACGGCCCGTTCCTGGATCAGTACCTGGGCAAACCTGCATGCCATCAGCGGATTGCGCGACCGGCCAGAACCTGTCGGATCTCCCTGAGCACGTCGTCCGGGTGAAACATGACGTCCTCGTAGATGTAGCGCAGCACCAAATACCCGCCCACGATCGTCGAGTTGTTCCGGTGGAGATCCCGCCTGAGTGCTCGCCGGTCAGAATGGTAGGCGGCACCGTCCACTTCGATCACCAGAAAACCTTCCAGCAGGAAATCCACCCTACCGACGCCGGCCAGTGGCACCTGCGTTTCAACGTGGAACCCGGCCTCAACGAACAGGAACCGGGCCACCACTTCAAGCGGAGATTCGGCCGCACAGCTGACCTTGGCCAAGGTCGCGCGGGCCCTGGAATTGCGGTCACCCGGCAACCGGTCCAGCAGGAAGCTGCGGATAGTGTCACCCCTGCGCAGGGAACACTCGACCATGACGGCCGCCTCCAACGGCGGGAGGCAACGAAGGGCATGGACCAGCACATCAACGACCCCCAGCAGCGGCTCCCGCGGATGGACTGGAACGGTACGCTGCCGATGATTGGTGAACCCGGTACCGCGCCCATGGCTGCAGCTCAGGTGGAGTCGAGCCGCCGGTCTCAGGAGCCACAGGTTGTAGGCTGTCGCCGCCGACAGGCAGGTCAGCCGACCGTCGTTGAGCACTGCGGTGACGTAATCCGGCCGGGCATCTGGCAGCGCAATGACACCAGCGCGCGGCCGGATCATCTCGCCAACCGCCACGTGGCGCTCAATCTGACGGCGGCTCACCCCACGGCCCACGATCTCGCGGGTCCTGACAACCGACCCAAGACTACGGAGGGTATTGATAGCATCCATCGATCCAGTGCAGCCCCTCTGGACCGACACCTCGGTTGCGTGCGGAGGTTATGTGGACGAGCGCAGCGCAAGGCCGACTGTGGAGGCGAAGTCGGGTCGGGCTATCGGCCGAGGCACGCAAGTTTGCTCAGGTACTGGCCGTCAAGGCGCGTGTCGGCAGTCGACTCGCCGTCGGGCCCGGGATTGGGGACCGACAACCTGGGCAGGCGTGCACACGCGGGGGACAAACACCGCGAGCGGGATCGAACTAGACGTCCCGGGTCACCACCGCCTGGGCAAAGGCCGTGAGCGCCTGCTTGACGGTGCTCTCCGGGAGCGGCTCCAGAGCTGCGACGGCGTCGTCGGCCCACTGCTGAGCGACGGCCCAGGCGTCCTGCGTTGACGGGTGGGTGCTGACGGCGGCAACCGCGTCAGCCAGCGCCTCGTCCGAGGTGAGGTCACCATCAACCAGGTCCAGCACTGCGAGGGCGGAGGCGTCGCCGGCGGCCGCGGCCCGCCGGATCAAGAGAATCGGCAGGGTCGGCACGCCCTCGCGGAGGTCGGTGCCGGGCGACTTGCCGGAGGTGACTTTGACGCCGGTGACGTCGATGACGTCGTCGGCAAGTTGGAAGGCCACTCCCACCTTCTCACCGTAGGAGAGCATCACGTCGATCGCCGACTGAGGGGCCTGCCCGAACAACGCACCGAGTTGCCCCGACGCGGCGACCAGCGAGCCGGTCTTGTCGGCGATGACTGACAGGTAGTGCTCCACAGGATCTTCATCCTCGCGGGGTCCCACCGTCTCATGCAGCTGGCCCAAACAAAGCCGTTCGAAGGTCCGTGCCTGGATGCCGAGCGCGCGACCGCCCAGTTCCGACACCAGAATCGATGCACGGGCGAAGATCAGGTCCCCGGTCAGGATGGCGACCGAGTTGCCCCACACCTCATGAGCCGTCGGGGCACCGCGGCGGTACGGCGCGGAGTCCATGACGTCGTCGTGATAGAGCGTGGCCAAGTGGGTCAGTTCGACGACGACGGCGGCCTGCACCACCTCGGGACGACTGGAGTCGCCGAGGTGCGAGGCGAGAATCGTCAACAACGGCCGGATCCGTTTGCCGCCAGCTTCCACCAGGTGACGGCTGGTGGCGTCGGCGAGGGGGTCCGAGCTGGCGATGGCTTCCCGCAACTGCTTCTCCACCTTGGCCAGGCAGGTGGAGACCGCCGGACCCAGCTCGGGATCCTCGGCGATCAGGGCGAACCCGGGAGGCAGCCGAAGGCCGGTGGCGATGGCACCGGTGGCCGTGTCGAGCTCGCCACTGTCGGAGCGCGGGTGCCCAGCGCTGGTCCAGCCGGGGTTAGCAGATTCTGTCACTGTCCAAGACTAACTAGTAGGGCGCGCGGAGCCGGCATGGGCCCGCGTGCGTGGATGGGATTGGTTGCTGACGGCTGGCACCAGCTGCTCCAGCAGGTGAATTACCCGATCCTCGAAGCCTTTGCCGCCGGTATCGGTCAGGTTGGCGAGCATCCGCACCACAAACCGCATCAGCACCGGGATGGGCATGCCGGTCCTGAGCGCGAGACGCAGGATCGCTGGCTTGCCGATCAGCTGAGCAAAGATGGTCCCGAGGGTGAAATGGCTGCCCCAGAGACCTCGCACGTGCGGGGCGTATCCGGCCAACACCTGATCGCGGCCCAGCGGTGAACTCACTTGCTCGGCGCTGACGATGAACTCGGCTGCGTACCGCGCCGACTCCATGGCGTAGGAAATGCCCTCCCCGTTAAACGGCGAGACCATCCCACCAGCGTCGCCGAGCAGCAGCATTCCCGGGCTGTAGTGCGGCGTCCGGTTGAACCCCATCGGCAGGGCGGCGCCGCGAATCTCGCCGACCTGCAGCTCCGGGACGAACCCCCATTCGGCAGGCATTCCGGCAGTCCAGTCGCGCAGGACCTGCTTGTAGTCGAGCCTGCCGAACTCGGCCGACGAATTCAGGATGCCCAGGCCCACGTTGGAGGTACCGTCCCCGACGCCGAAGACCCAGCCATAGCCGGGCAGCGGCTTCCCCGTCGCGTCGGGCAGTTCAAGCCAGCCCTCCATCCACGGATCCTCGTGGCGGGGGCTGGTGAAATACGTGCGTACCGCCACACCGAGCGGCCGGTCATCACGCTTGGCCAGGCCGAGGCTCACGGCGGTGCGGGTCGAGTTGCCGTCGGCGGCCAGGATGGTGTCGGCGTGAAACTGTCGGGTCTGACCCGTTTTACGCCCCGCCGGGTCAAGGATATTGACGACGACGCCGGTCACCCGGCCGGCGTCGTTGCGGATCGCCGAGCTGACCGAGTGGCCCTCCAGGATCACGGCGCCCGCCGCCCGCGCGTGTTCGGCGAGCTCCTCGTCAAACCCGAGGCGGGTGCGGACCAATCCGTAATCCGGGAAGTCGGTCAGATCCGGCCAGGGCACTTCAACGGTGCGGCCACCGGCTTTGAGCCGTAGCCCTACGTTGCGGCGCCACCCCGCCGACTCCTCGTGAGGCAATCCGAGCAGCTGGATTTCGCGGACTGCCCGGGGCGTAAACCCGTCACCACAGACCTTTTCCCGCGGGAAAATTGACTTTTCGACGACTGTGACGTCCACCCCGGCGCGCGCCAGGTAGTAGGCGGCGGTGGAGCCGGCGGGGCCGGCCCCGACGATCAGTACCGACACTTAGTTGGCTGCCCGCGTGCTGCGGCGACGCAGACGGTCCTGGGCTGCATCTGCCACGTCAAGGGGCTTCGTAGCCCGGTGGACTGCCACGATGCCTCCGTTGAGGTTACGGTAAGCAACGTTCTCCCACCCCGCGTCGGAGAGCCAGCCGGCAAGCGAGTCCTGATCCGGCCAGGCTCTGATGGACTCGGCCAGATAGACGTAGGCGGTCGGGTTCGAACTGACCTTGGTCGCGATGGCTGGAAGTGCCCGCATCAGGTATTCGGTGTACATGGTGCGCCACAGCGGAACAGTGGGCTGAGAGAATTCGGCGATCACCAGTTTGCCGCCGGGCTTGGTCACCCGCAACATCTCCGCGAGGGCCCGCTGCGGGCGGTGCACGTTGCGCAGACCGAAGGAGATGGTCGACGCGTCGAAGGAGTTGTCGGCGAACGGAAGGTCAGTGGCGTCGCCGGCAATGAAGTCGATGTCCGGGCGGCGGCGCTTGCCGACCCGCAGCATGCCCAGGGAGAAGTCGCAGGCCACCACATACACACCATTGTCAGCGTAGGGCTCGCTGGAGGTGCCCGTTCCGGCCGCCAGATCGAGAACCTTTTCGCCTTTCACTGCGCCGACCGCATCCACCACAATGCGGCGCCAGCGGTGGGTCTGCCCGAGGGACAGGACGTCGTTGACGACATCGTATTTGGGCGCCACGTCGTCAAACATGGCGGCTACTTCTTCGGGACGCTTTTCCAGTGATGCACGGTTCACCCTTGTATTGTCTCAAACAATTCACTGGTCCCTAATCGGGCCGGGCGACCCGACCGACGCATCCCCGGGCAAGAGTAGGCTTGGAAGTCATGAGCACCCCGTCCACCATCGCGGCCGCGCCGCCGCTGACACCAGTGCGCGGCCTCCGCAGCATCACCATTCCCCGGGGACAGCTCGACGACACCACCGGGCTGCTCGACTATGTGGCACGGAATGACATTCACACCTGGGTCAGGCGCGGCGACGGCCTGGTTGCCTTCGGCGAAAGCGCCCGGTTCACCGCAATGGGCCCCAACCGGTTCACTGACGCCCAGGAGTGGTGGCGCACTCAGCTTCTGGCAGCCGACGCCGTCAACCCGCTGGCTGTTCCCGGCTCCGGCCTGGTGGCCTTCGGCTCGTTTGCCTTCTCCAAGACGTCCCGGCACCCGTCCCGGCTGATCGTGCCACGCGTGGTGGTCGGCTGCCGCGACGGCCACAGCTGGTTGACCTACATCACCGACGACGAGGATGCCGAGGTAAGCGCCGACGCCGCGGAGGCGGCCCTGGCCGGCTACCTTGACGAGACCGCCGTCGAACGGGACCCGAACCCGGCGGACCACCTTGCGCCGGGCATCCTCTCGGAGGAGCAATGGATGACGGCGGTGGAACAGGGAATCGAGCACATCCGGACCGGCGAGCTAAGCAAACTTGTGCTCGCCCGTGACGTGGTGGCTGAACTCGGTTCACCGGTGGCGACGGCGCAGGTACTGCGCGAACTGGCCGTCAGGTACTCGGACTGCTGGACGTACTCGGTGGACGGGCTGATCGGTTCAACACCGGAAATGCTGATCAAGGTGGAAAACTCGACGGCGCGGGCCAGGGTCCTCGCCGGTACGCTGGACCGCGCCAACGCCCCGGCCGACGACCCGGACTACGCCCAGCGGGTACTCGCCGGCTCCGAGAAGCAGTTGCACGAGCACCAGATTGCTATCGACTCCCTGACCCAGCAGCTCGAACCGTTCACCAGCACCATGACCTCGCACAGCGAGCCCTTCGTTCTGGAACTTCCCAACGTGTGGCATCTGGCCTCCGATGTGACGGCGCAGCTGGAACCGGGCGCCAGTGGCGATGTGCCGACGTCGTTGGCCCTGGTCGGTGCCCTGCATCCCACGGCGGCGGTCTGCGGGACCCCAACAACTGTGGCAGGGGGCCTGATCCGGGAACTTGAGCATCTGGAGCGCGGCCCCTACGCTGGCCCGGTCGGTTGGATGGACGCCCGCGGAAACGGCGAGTGGGGCATAGCGCTGCGCGGTGCGATGATCGAAAGCCCCACGCGGGTGCGGATGTACGCGGGGTGCGGGATCGTCGCCGGCTCGGATGCGCAGGCCGAGCTGGCGGAATCGTGGAGCAAGTTCAGACCCATGATCGAGGCGCTGGGCATCCGGCGGTAATGTCCGCCGCCCGTTGCGAGCAACCACTCCTATTGGTTACCAATACGCAATGCCTGTAGCCTGTGATGCACATCTCGATGCAGCTAGAATTTGAAACGAAGTTTTCCCCGTCCACAAATGAGGTATTTGCATGTTCACCAAGCGCTCGACAGTTCCCAAGACCCTAGCCATCGCAGCCATCGGCGCGTTGGCGCTCAGCGCCTGCGGCGGTTCCGCTGAGTCAGCCGTGGACGAATCAGGACTCGGCCTCGTTGCCGAAGGCTCTCTGACCGTGTGCTCAGACATCCCCTACGCACCGTTCGAATACGAGGAAGACGGCGAGTACATCGGCTTCGACATGGACATCATGCGCGCCATCGCCACCGGAATGGACCTCGAACTCGAGGTAGTCGACGTTGGCTTCGACGGTCTCGCCAGCGGCGCTGTCCTCGCCTCCAATACTTGCGACGTGGGAGCCAGCGCCATCACCATCACCGAGGAGCGCGCCGCGAACCTCTCGTTCTCCGAGCCGTACTACGACTCCCTGCAGTCACTGCTGGTCCCAGTCGATTCCGACGTCGCGTCCATCGATGACCTGGCAGGTATGCAGGTGGGCGTCCAGGCTGGCACCACCGGCGAGTCCTACACCCGCGAGAACGTTCCCACCGATACCGAGGTTATTGCCTTCCCGAGTGACGCCGAACTGTATGCGGCGCTGCAGGCCGGTAACGTCGCGGCCATCCTGCAGGACCTTCCGGTGAACCTCAGCCACACCGAGGACGGCACGTACACGATCGCCGAAGAATACGAGACCGATGAGCAGTACGGTTTCGCGATGACCAAGGAGGGCAGCGAGGATCTCCTGGCAGCCGTCAACGAGCAGCTCGCCGAGCTGCGGGACAACGGCGAGTACGACGAGATTTACGACACCTACTTCACCGAGTAGGAATTCTGGCCCGGAGCCCGCGTGGAACTCTTTGATTCCGCCGGGCTCCGGGACGTCGTGTCCTTGAGAAAAGATTGGCTCCCCACGTGAAACGCTCAACCCGCAGACGTCTGACCCGCGGCGCCCTGTACGCACTCTTCATCTTCGCCGTCGCTCTTGTCGTCTCGCTCGCCGACTGGAATGCGATCAGCACCTACTTCTTTGATCTGGACATTGCCGCTGAGGCTTTCCCGGACGTCATCCTGGTGGCAGCGAAAAACACCGTCCTGTACACGGCCATCGCGTTCGTCGGCGGGCTCATTCTGGGGCTGATCCTGGCACTGATGAAGCTCTCGCCGGTGCTGCCCTACCGCTGGGTGGCCACCGGTTTCATTGAGCTCTTCCGCGGCCTGCCCGCACTGCTGGTGATCTTCGGGTTTGCCTTCGCCGTGCCGATCGCGTTCGAATGGCGTCCGCCGGGCGGCAGCACCGGTGCGGGCCTGATCGGCCTGATCATCGTGTCCTCCGCCTACATTGCCGAGACCATTCGCGCCGGGATCCAGGCTGTGCCACCAGGTCAGGTGGAAGCCGCCCGATCCCTGGGCATGCGCCCCACCTGGGCCATGATCTCGGTGGTCCTGCCGCAGGCGTTCAGGATCATCACCCCACCGCTGACCAACGAGCTGGTCATCCTCATCAAGGACACCTCCCTGCTGTTCATTGTCGGGATGGCCCTGGCCGATCGGGAGCTGACCACGTTCGCTCGCGACCTGACCTCAGCGACCGCCAATGCAACCCCACTCGTGGTGGCCGGTCTGATGTATCTGATCATCACCTTGCCGCTCACCCAGTTGGTGGCCAAACTTGAACGACACAACAAGAGAGGGCGGTGAGCATTGTGACTGATGCAGCGCTCCGCACGGATGTGCCGGCCATTGAGGTCCGCAACCTGCACAAGAGCTTTGGCGACAATGAGGTCCTGAAGGGTATTGATTTCCATGTGGATCAGGGCGAGGTGGTCTGCGTCATTGGCCCGTCCGGTTCGGGCAAGTCGACTCTCCTGCGATGCGTTAACCGCTTGGAGGAGCCCACCAGCGGCACCATCCTGGTGGAGGGTATCGACATTACCGATGGCGAGACCGACCTGGATCGCGTGCGTACCCGTATCGGCATGGTGTTCCAGCAATTCAACCTGTTCCCCCACCTGAATGTGACCCGCAATCTGACGCTCGCTCAGCTCCGGGCGAAGAAACGCAAGAAGGCCGACGCCGAGGAAATCGCCAAGCGCAACCTCGCCAAGGTGGGTCTCGCCGAGAAGGCTACGGCCTTCCCTGCTCAGCTTTCCGGCGGCCAGCAGCAGCGTGTGGCGATCGCCCGGGCACTGTCGATGGACCCCGACATGATGTTGTTCGACGAGCCCACCAGCGCGCTCGACCCCGAGTTGGTGGGGGACGTGCTGGACGTGATGAAGCAGTTGGCCAAGGACGGCATGACCATGATGGTCGTTACCCACGAGATGGGCTTCGCCCGTGAGGTCGGTGACAGGGTGGTGTTCATGGACGGTGGAGTCGTTGTTGAACAGGGCACGCCCGCGGAGGTCCTCGGCAATCCGCAGCACGCTCGCACCAGGGAGTTCCTCTCCAAGGTCCTCTAGCGCCAGACCGGACCGCGTGGGACGATAAGTCCACCAGACCCTCCTACCTGCGGGAATCCTCATGTCCTCATCCACCCGGGCTGCGCACCTTCGCGCGCGTCTCGTCGGCGTCGTCGTCCTGTGCTGTGCGCTCCTGGGTGGAATGCTGTCGGTCCAGCCGGCGACCGCCGCCGTTCCCGTGAGCGACCCCAACAGTTATCACGTGTTCGTCACCAAATCCCGGCCGCTGAACCCGCTCAACTATGTTGCACCGGACCTCGTGTATCACCCGGGTACCAGCTATGTGCTGCGCCGCGCGGTCTCAGCGAACCTGCAGAACCTCTTCGCTGGAGCCCGAAATGCTGGCGCCCCATTGAGCGTGGTCAGCGCCTACCGGTCCTACGATGAGCAGGCCGCGCTCTACAGCAATTATGTGGCGCTGTACGGGCAAGCGGTAGCGGATACCCTGTCGGCACGGCCTGGCCACAGCGAGCACCAGACGGGACTCGCCGTCGACGTCGGCAACGCTGACGGATCGTGCGGTCTGGGGTCCTGCTTCGGGAACACCGCTGGCGGCCGGTGGGTAGCGATGAACGCGTACAAGTACGGGTTCATCGTTCGGTACCCGGACGGCTATCAGTCGACGACCGGGTACACCTACGAGCCGTGGCACTTGCGCTACGTCGGTCGGCCGTTGGCCACCGAGATGAAGACCCGTGGCATCCCGACGCTCGAGCACTATTTCAACGGGGCCAACCCCGCCATCAAAAGTGCAAGCGGTCTCACCGCCGTCGACTCGTCAGGTGTGTTGTGGACGTACCCGCCCACCTGGTCCGGCGGACTCCTCAAGCGGGCCCGGGTGGGCAGCGGGTGGGGCGGGCTGAAGGCCGGCTTCGCTACTGACTGGAACGCGGACGGCGTCCAGGATGTCCTCGCACAGTGGCGCGATGGCAGGCTGACCCTGTACCGCGGACTGCGCGCTGGCGGGTTCCAGGCGCCCATCACGATCGGCAGCGGGTGGGGTGCCAACGAGATCACCGTCGGCACCTGGTGGCGTGGGAGCCGTTACCCCTCAGTGGTCACGAAGGACGGTGCCGGCCGGCTCTGGCACTACGCCAACAGCACCGGTGGTGCCTTGTCCTCGAAGGCGCGCGGGCAGATTGGCGCGGGCTGGCAGGATCTCAGGATCACGCTGGCCGATTTCGACCGGGACGGCAACCAGGACGTCCTGGCAACCAGAGCCAGCGGAGAACTGGTGCTCTACCGGTCGAACGGTAAGGCACGGTTTATCTCCGAGAACCGGCGGACCATCGGTTCCGGCTGGCAAAACATTGACGGCGCCCGAGCCGTTTCGGGCTTTCAGGGGCCGGGTTCCTACGGGTTGACGGGGCGGACCGGTTCCGGTGCCCTCAAGCATTACCCGATCACTCAGAGTGGCTGGGGCGGCTCCTTCACCATCGGCTCAGGATGGCAGGGGTACAAAATCTTCCGATAGGGCTCGGCGATTTTCTTCAGCCGTCCTTCTTGTCCGCTGCCCACGTTACAGAACCCCCGCGATGCGTGCCCGGATTGCGGCGTGCAGAGCGCGCAGCCCCGACCGGTCGGCCCTAATCTCGACGACCGAGCGTCCCCGAATGGGCAGCGCCAACACAGCATCGAGGTCAGCCGCTGACGCGACCAGCTGATGCCTCACCCCGTAGCCACGGGCCAGCGCCCCAAGATCGGCAGTGTGAGGGGTGCCGAACAGCCGCTCGACGGCGACGCCGTGGCGGCCCACGTTTCCGTCCTCGCCGTGTTCCAGTAAACCGAAAATACCGCCCCCGGCGTCGTTGAGCACCACCACCTGCAGATCAGCCTCGTCCTCCCCAGGTCCCAGAAGCAGCCCCCCGGCGTCGTGCAGGAAGGTCAGATCCCCCACCAGAAGGCGCGTGGGAACCCCCGTCGCGAGGGCCACCCCGAAGGCGGTGGAGATGGTGCCGTCGATTCCCGCGAGGCCCCGGTTGGCGTAGACCTCCAACGGGTGCCAGCCTGGGGACGCCATCAAATCGGCGTCGCGAATGGGGTTCGAGGATCCCAGCACCAGGTTGCCGTCGGTGGCCTCCCAGACGGCGTCGGCCACCTGCAGCCCGTTCAGCGAGGTGGTCTCCGCGAGCAGTGAACGGAGTGCGGCGTCCGCATACGACCCGGCCTGCTGCCACCGTTCCAGCCAACCTGGCTCACCCCGGCCAGCGAACTGCAGCAGCTCCTGGAGGGACTCGATGATACGTTCCCGCCGCCGGCCCTCCGTGAACCAGGCCACCGGTCCCGGAAGGTAGAGCGCTTGTTCCACCTCCGGCCGGGCCAGCAACGCGGCGACCGGGCGGGAAAGGGTGGGCCGCCCGAAGACGACGACCCGTTCGACGTCGGACCCCAGATGCTCCAGAAGCAGCCGGTATTGAGCCACCGCGTTTGGGCCGAAGCGGGCGTTGGAAGAGGGCTCAGCGAGCAACGGAAGGTTGAGATGCTGGGCAAAAACCGCTGCCAGCTCTCCGGCGCCGTGGCCCGCGACGACGACGGTTCGCGCAGTGGTGGTGGGCGCTACGGTGGTGGGCGCTACTGCGGAGGGGGCAGCCAGGACCGTGGTCGTGGTTGCAGGTTCACCGCCGGGCTGCGCAATGTGTGCGGTGGCTGCGGCGGGATCGGGGACCAGTGGGTCGCGGAACGCGAGATTCAGCTGCACCGGACCCTGCGGACCAACGAGGGCCTTCGCGAGCGCTTCGGTGACGAACGGCGAAGGGTCGGCACCGGCCGGGACGTCGAGAGCACATCTGACGTGCGACCCAAAGAGACCCACCTGGTTGGTGGTCTGGTTGGCACCGCTCCCCCGCAACTCCTCGGGCCGGTCGGCGGACAACACCACCAGCGGCACAGCGGCGTGGTTTGCCTCCATCACCGCTGGCAGCAGTTCACCGACGGCGGTTCCCGACGTCGTCAGGACCGCGACGGGTCCCTGGACTCCCTGCGCCAGACCGAGTGCGGTGAACCCGCCGACCCGCTCATCGATGCGCACATGCAGCCGCACCGCTCCAACGCCTTCAGCTTCGGCCAGCGCGTACGCCATCGGGGCACTGCGTGATCCCGGGGCGACGACAACGTGACGGATGCCTGCTGCGGTCAGCGCGGCGACTGCCAGCCGGGCGGCGTCGATGGAGTTCAGCGGCTCATTCACGCCTCCATCCTCACACATTCCGGCCTGCCCCCGGCGCCCCGGACCCCACCCGGCCGGGCAGGGTCTGGGGCTGGCCACCCCCGGATCGGAGGTCGCGTTCAGCGGAGGTGGCGAACAGTCGCCCTACGCTTTCGCTTCCCTGCCGCCGCGGTTGTCATCGTCGCGCGACTTTCCGCGGCCTCGGCCACGACCGCGGCGCTTGTTGTCGCCCGGAAACACCTGCACCACTGATGGTCGGGGCACTGCGGCATCTCCCCGGCGCGGTTCGCTGCCCTCGGCCACATAGTCGGGAAAGAGGGAGGTCTGGTTTCCCCAGACCCCGTCCTCGCCCGGATGTTGGACGGCGACGAAGACGTGACGGTCCTGGTCTTTGATGATCGGTCCGCACGTCTCGCCGTCCCGGGGCACCGCCAGGAACTGCTCTACCTTGCCGCGTTCCTCACCCTCAAGCGTGACCTGGAACAGGCCATCGCAGTACCCGATGGTACCGGGTTGTCCATCAGTGGAGATCCACAGGTTGCCCACCGAATCAAACGCCAGGTTGTCCGGGCACGAGATGGGCGACACCTTGTCCGCCGGGAAACCACTGAAGTAAACGGTGGGATCCTTGGCCGGGTCCCCGCAGACCATCAGGAGGTTCCAGGTGAACCGTGCTGACGTCTGGTCCCCGCCGTTCTCGGTAATTTCGACTACGTGGCCCGACCGGTTGGCGGTTCGCGGATTCGCCTCGTCGGCGGGTGAGTTGGCACCGACACCGCGATTCGTATTGTTCGTGCAGGCCACGTAAACCTTGCCGGTGCGTGGGTTGGGCTCGACGTCCTCCGCCCGATCCATCTTGGTGGGCCCCACCTTGTCAGCTGCCAGCCGGGTGTAGACGGCCACTTCTGCTGCGCTCATCCCCGACACGGCCGACTCGTTGTTGATAATCAGTGGCAGCCACTCTCCGACGCCGTCGAACGACCCGTCGGTCGGCACCCTGCCCGACCCGTCGATCTCCACCGTCGAATTGCCCTGGAACCGTGCCACATAGAGTGACCCTTCGGAGAGCAAAGACATGTTCTTCCGCCGGGCGGAGGGCGTGCCGGAGGTGTCCATCCGGTTCTTGGATACGAACTTATAGAGGTAGTCGAACCGCTCGTCGTCGCCGGAGTAGGCGACCACCCTGCCGTCACCGGCCACGATCACGTTGGCGCCCTCGTGCTTGAAGCGACCCAGCATCGAGTGCTTCTTCGGCGTCGACTTGCTATCGAAGGGGTCAACCTCAACGATGTAGCCGAAGCGGTTGGTTTCGTTCTGATACCCCGGGTTGCGGGTGTCCAGCCGAGGCTCGTCAAGCTCCCAGCCGCGGGCTGTCGGCTTCGCGGTGAGCCCGTACCGGCGGTCCGAGGCGCTGGTTCCCGGGCTAACAAAGTACCCGTTGAAGTTCTCTTCCCCGGACAGGATGGTTCCCCAGGGTGTGGTGCCGCCAGCGCAATTGCCGAGGGTTCCGAGAATGGTGCGGCCCGCTGGGTCGTCGATGGTCTTGACCAGATCAGATCCGGCGGCGGGACCGGTCAGTTCATAGGGGGTGTCCAGCAGGAAGCGGCGGTTCAGCGGTGCGCCCTGCACATACTTCCAGGGCTTCGACGCATTCTTTCGTTCCAGCTCGACAACCGTCAGACCGTGAGCGGCGCGGCCGATGCCGCGCACCTCGGCGGCAGGCATCGTGGGTGGCACCATGATGGGCTCGTTGGTGTACTCGTGATTGACGAACATCACCGCCCGCCGCCTTTTACTTCCCGGCAGATCGAGGATGTCCGTGTAGTCGCAGTTGTAGCCGAACTGCAGTTCCTGCGCAGCCGCCGACTGGTTGAAGACGTCGAACTCGGGAGAGTTACGGAACAGTGGGTCGCCCCAGCGGATCACAGGCTGCCAGGCGAAGCCCTTCGGCACCGTAAAGTCATCGACCAGCGCATCCACCGGACGGATCGGCGTGAACTTGAGGTCGCTGCGGGGCCCGCGCCTTTGCACGGCGACGGCGGGCGCCAGTTGAGGACCGGCCGGGGCCAGTTGGGTGCCTGCCTGCCCACCGCCCACGATGAGAGCCAAGGCCCCTACGGTGCCGACGCCGAGGACGTTCCGTCGGGAAAACTCGGTTGAGACGATGTCCCGGAAGTAGCTGTTGTCTGTCGTGTTGCAGACCGCCGATGCACATGCGTTGTCGCACTTCAACGCGCAGGTGACGGCACTGCGCTTCCCGTTGGTGTGGCCAAGCATGGGCAGCAAACGCTTCTTTGTGTCACTCATGGTGGTGCCTTCCAGCAGTGGAACAGGGTGAGCGGGTTCCACTCTGCCAAGCTCAGGCAAACTCCGTGGGCCTCTGAGGTAACGAGCAGGTGAACTTCCTCCTCCGCTTGGACGCCCGCAGGCCAGTCGCCGGTTTCCGGGAGTACACCCCTGGACGCGCAGAGAGATTCAGGCGCCGCCGAGGATCGCCCGGGTGCGCTCCAGCCGGTCCAGCCACCAGGCAATACGTTCAGGATCGGCGGCGTACCGCTCCAGCAGCCCCTCGGACACCCGCACCGGTTCTGTCGGCAGCCAGCCGCCGGCGGGAACCAGCGGGTTCACTGCCACATCACCACGCATCAGCGACACCGTGCCCAGCCCACAGGCATAGGGCAAGTCGGGGAGGGCCGCAGCGAGAGCCACGCCAGCACTGATCCCCACCGACGTATCGAGGGCCGAGCTGACGACGACGGGAAGCCCGGCCTGCGCGACGATCTCGAGGGCACGGCGAACACCGCCGAGCGGTGCGGCCTTAATCACCAGCAGATCGGCGGCATCCTCCCGTGCGACGCGCAGCGGATCCGCTTCCTTGCGAACCGATTCATCGGCGGCGATCAGGACCGGGATGCCACGACGGCGCAGCTCGAGCCGGACCTCCCGGAGCCCGTCGATTGACATGACCGGCTGCTCAGCATACTCGAGGGTGTGGGCGGCGAGCGCCGTCAACGCCGTCACCGCCTCCGGGACCGTCCATCCGCCGTTCGCGTCCACCCGCAGGCCAGCCGCCGGCAGCAATCGTCGGACCTCGGCGACGCGCGCCAGATCGTCCGCGAGGGTCTGGCCGCGCTCCGCAACCTTCACCTTGACGGCAGTGACCGGACCAAACCGCGCCAGAACCGACTCGACGTCGACGGCCGGGATAGCAGGGACGGTCGCGTTGACTGCCACCCGTGATCTGAGAGCAGGAGGGAATCCCTCCCAGCCGGCTTCGATGGCCGCCCGCAACCAGGGCGCGGCCTCGGCGTCGTGGTATTCGGGGAAGGGGCTGAACTCGCCCCAGCCCGCTGGCCCGTGCACCAGCAGAGCCTCGCGGTGCAGCACGCCGCGGAACGTGACCCGCATGGGGATCGACACCACCCGGGCGGAGGAACGAAGTTCGGCAGCGGAGGGGAAAGTGCTCACACATTGAGGTTACGCGACTCACCCGTAACCGGGGGGCGGCCGGCGATGGGTCAGGGAACCGGTCGAAGCGCCGACTGAACAATCACCGTGTCGGGGCCATATTCGGCGTCGTAGCGTTCCTGAAGGGTGCCGTCGTCATAGATGGCTGTGACGACGAGGTAGCCGTTGGACACGGTAGAACCCACGATCGAGGGTCCCGCAGTGGTGAACAGTTCCTCCTGAAGTTGCTCGAGGTCGGCCTGGTTGCCGGGGCCGGGGTTGGCCGGGTCCAATCTCGGATCGAGGTCAGCGATCGGGTCGTACAGCGAGAGCGGTGTCGCGATGCCCGTCCGGGTGAAGGCGGTGCCATCCCAGGTACCCTGCAGAGCGTACGCGCCCCAGGTCACCCCTGAAGCTGTCTCTTCCTGGTCCACCGCATCCCAGTCCCAGTTGAGCAGATCCGGCCCGGAACACTGCGGCGGATAGGACTCGGCAACACCACCCAGGCACAGCTGTGGCAGCGAGTCGCCCTGCTGCAGAATGGTTCCTTGCGCGAGCACCTCCCCTGCTGCGGCGATGCCGCTCGGTGCCGTTGAGGGAGTGGGCGACGAGTCCGGCGCCGGCGCACCAGAAGAACGTGAAGAATCAGAATCCGAGGGCGCCGAGGCGGGAACCCCGACCACTCCGCACGCCGACAAAATCACCGCGGCCGAGGCCAGGGAGACCGACAAAAAAACAGCTTTCTGTCTCATGGACTTATTGTCCCGGGTCAGCGGGCTGTCGTGGCCCCGACAAGATCACGATTGGATTGCAGAAGTGAGACGCCGGTGTGAAAGTCTTGCAGGGTGAGCTCACAGAAATCCGCGAACTCGACGGGGCGGCGACTTCCTGCCGCACGAAACCCAGCCTTGTTCCTCCTGGGTTCGCTGCTCTGTGCCCTGGCCCTGGCCTGGACCTACTGGGCTTTCGTGCGAACCAGTACCGGCCAATTCGCCGACGAATCGGCATGGCGTGAAGCCGGTTTCGCCGCACCGGATACTCAGGAGCCTTTCCTGCAGTTCCTCGATAGCCTGCCGGCACTCTCGGTCCTGATCGCTGCCGCGGTGATCCTGTTCGTCACCCTGCGCAGGCAGCGCTGGTCGGCCGCGGCCATTGCCCTCGGAACAATCGCCGGGGCGAACCTCACCACCCAGGTTCTCAAGAACCAGCTGTTCGACCGTCCCGACCGTGGGGTGCCGACCCTCGACTTCAACTCGCTCCCGTCCGGTCACACGACCCTTGCCGCCTCCGCGGCGGCGGCAATCTTCCTGGTCGTGACGCCCCGGTGGCGGCCCCTTGCCGCTGCTGCGGGTGGCGCCTACTCGGTGGCGGCGGGCGCGGCGACGTTCCTCAATCTGTGGCACCGCCCAGCCGATGTTATTGCCGCATTCCTCGTCGTGGGCGCCTGGACCCTGCTGGGCGGTCTGATGATCATGCGGTTGGGCAACGCCTGGAACGTGTGGAGCGGCTTCGGCGAGCACTGGGCGGCCTTAAAGCTCTGGCTCACCCTGTGCTGGGCAGCAGGCGTCGCCGGTCTGGCGCTTGGGGTAGTCCTCTACCTGTACGTCCAACTCATCGGTCCTGCGCCAATGCCAGGAACCGCGCAGATTCCCCTGTTCTTCTGGTCCGGGTTATCGATGATCGTGGGAGTGGGATTCACCCTCAGCGCCGCTGCAGGCTGCCTCTTCGCTCACCAGGCGCGACGGCGCGAGCCCTAGTTCCGGGTCGCCGACGTCGGCCTGCGCGTCGGAACCCAACGCCACAGCACAGCGGCCGCTGCCATGCCCAGGCCACCGGTCGCCCAGATTCCCGCCGAGAGCGTGGCGACGGCGGTGACCGCCGCGAGGATTCCTGGTCCGGCCATGGTGCCGATGTCGCCCAGGAGTCGCCAGATGCCCAGGAACTGGGGGCGGCCGGGGTTTGGTGAGAAGTCGGCGCCGAGGGTCATCACGATGCCAGACCCGATGCCATTGCCGAATCCGATCAGCAGGGCGACCAGCAATAGCCCCACCGCGTCTGCGGTGAATGGCAGGAGGATCAGGGCTACCCCCATGGTGAGCATGGAGGGAACAGCGACCCAGCGGCGTCCTTTGACGTCCATGAGCTTGCCTGCGGGGTAGAAAACCAGCATGTCAATCCCACCGGACAGGCCGTAGATCAGGGCAGTGGTCGTGACGTCCAGACCTATATCCTGCGCCCAGAGCGGCAGCACCGCCTGACGGGTGGCCCGGGTTGCAGCGATCAGCATCACCCCTACTCCCACAGTGGTGAAGATCCGCCGGTGCGAACGCAGGATCGACCGGACGGTGGGTACCATCGGCGGATCAGCAGCAGGAACCGCGCCGTATCCAGTCGTGGCAGCCCGCCCGGAAGCGCCCAGTTCGGGGACTCTACTGCTTAGCGCAGCCGCCATAAGGGCAGCTCCGGCGCCCACCCAGTACGCGCCGGCCAACCCGGCGAAGCTCATCATCAGGGCGGCGGCGAACGGGCCGAGGAAGACCCCGATCCGCGTCACACCGCCTAGGGTGGATAGCGCCCGGGCCCGGAGCTGGATGGGTACCGCCTCAGTGAGGTAGCTCTGGCGGGCCAGCCCGAACACGGCGCCGGCCATCCCGACCATGAAGATAGCTGCCGCAAATACTGCGAGGTTGGGGGCCAGTAGACCCAGCACCATTGCCGCCGCGCACCACAGGGAAGCGCCTACCAGTGCCCGGCGTTCACCAAACCGGGCGGCAATGAGCGTGGCCGGAACATTGGTGATCAGCGAGCCGATCCCGGTCAGGGTGATGACCAGGGCAGCAGTCGCGATATCTGCCCCCAGATCGCGGGCGGACAGTGCTATCACCGGGAGGATCGCACCGGACGCCATCCCGTACAGCAGCGACGGGCCGTAAGCCCCAACGGCAATCGTCCTGAGCCTGAACGGTTCCGGCGGCACGCCCTCCACTCTAGTCATCGGGCAGGGCACAGCCGGGCCGGCCTCTGCGGGCCGTCCCAACTGTTGAACCTCTTAGCGTCCCCTGGTACGTCGCCCGACCAGGATCATACCGACCACAGCGAGCATCCCTGCAATTCCTTCGGCGACGGCGCTGAGCGCCTTGTCGAAGAACCAGATCGGCTCGTACATCGCCGGAATGGGCCCGATCGCCGGCAACTGAACGTACACCGACAGCACAACGGCGGCGAACGCCGACAACGCAACCACAGCGGCTATGAGATAGGAAAGCCGGCTGCCACGGATCAGCACATAGAGGGCAGCGAGGATCGCCGCGGCTGCCTGGATGCGGAACAGGTTCCCGCCGCCGATTCCTCCGGGAAAGGCCATCTGGTAGTTGGGGGCCAGTTGGATGTGGACGAAAGCGTCGATCGCGAGCCCGACGGCGATTGCCACCCTCAGCCACACCAGCGCTGGCCCCTTTCGGGTCCGGACGGGGGCGGCGTTACTCATCCTTCGACGACCAGCGTGCCGACCATCGCTGGGTGGTAGGTGCAGATGAAGGAATAGTCTCCGGGCTCGTCCGGAGCTGTAAAGGTGACCGTCTCGTTGGGGCCGAACACTGAGTCAAACATTCCCTCCTCGTCGGACGTCACCGTGTGCGCGGCCGAGTCGTTGTTGATGACCGTCACCTCGGCGCCCGGGGCCACTGGTCCGGAGATCTCATACTTGAAATCGGTGATGGTGATGGTGACCTCTTCGACGGCCGCCTCGGGTTCCTCGGAGGCGCTTTCCTCCTCGGTCGCCTCGGTTGGGGCTTCGGTGGTTTCCTCAGCCTCGGTTGCGGGGCTGGTGGTGGTGGTTTCCGGGGCCGGGTCCGGGCTGCCGGAGTCCTCCGACGCGCCACAGCCGGCAACTCCAACCAGTGCTCCGGCCAGAAGTATTCCCATAACGCTCTTGCGGATGTCCATGATTACCCTTTCCTGAAGGATCCCGATCGGAGCTGCTCTCCGAAGCCCCGGGCGCCGATAGCACCATATCCTCTTTGCTATGAGGTTCGTCACGGGCGAGGTTACGGATTGCCCGGCGGAGGCTTCGTCAGCGGGTGGCAGCCCGCTACCACTTCCACTGCGCCAGCGTACGCAGGCGGATCAGGAGTGCCCGCGACTGTTCTGGACCGTAGGGCAGGATCGGAATGGCCTTCGTCATGTCCACTGATGCTTCGTCCATGGCCACCTTCGTGACGCGCACTGCGGTCCGCATCTTGTACAGCTGGGCAGTAACGAATTCAACCCCGACGGGGTTTCCGTGGCCGGGGACAAAAACGTCGTAAAGATCCTCCAGCGCGGCGATCTTGCCGAGGGTACGGATCCAATCAGCAGGGTAGGAGTCAGCGAATCCAGGGTCGCCGCCCTCTTCGACCAGATCGCCGGTGAACAGCACACTGCCGGCGCCAACCAGGAGATCGTTGTCGGTGTGACCCCGCCCCAGGTGAAACAAGGTGACCGAGATACCCCCCAAATCGAGGTCGACCGGGCTGCCCTCCACCACCCGGTTCGCGGGGCGGATGGACGTGTGGGGGCCGGCGTCATCCGTCATGGCAGGCTCAAGGCCACTGGCGAGCGGACGCTGGCGCTCGCCGGTCTCCGCGAGGTCCCCGGCGCAGCGCGCTGTGGCCCAGATGTCGTCAACGCCGTGGGCGGCGAAGTAGGCATTGCCGGACGCGTGGCTGAAATGCGAGTGTGTGTTCACCGCCGTCACGGGCAGGCTCGTCAGCTCCCGCACGGCGTCCAGAATGGCTGCCGCCTGCGCGGGGCCAGCACCGGTCTCGATGACCAGTGCGCGCTCGGTGCCCACCACCAGCCCAATGTTGACGCCATATCCGGCGTCGCGCAGGATCCACGTCCGCTGCCCGACCTCCCGCCAACGGGACGTAGTATCCACCGATCCGGTGTCACCCGGTTCGGTGTTTGCCACTGGGGTTTCGGACATCTATTCCTCTCGACTGCTTGGGGTATGCCGACCGCTCACGCCCTGACTCCCGCACCCGGCAGCAGGACAGCCTGCACTGGTGCGTGATCGGACGGCCACGCCCCACCGTACCGGGTGACGTTGATTCCCGCCCGCAGCACGGTGAAGCCGGGGCTGGAGAGGATCCAGTCGATCCTTTTAGTGCCCCGCTGAGGTTTTCGATAGTGCGGAAAGGTGCCCCACTGTTCGGTGAGCTGACGGTGTGCCGCGGGCCAGGTGTCCTGCAGGATCCCCGACCCGGTCAGAATGTCGTAGGGGCCCGAGGGCGCGTCGATGTTAAAGTCACCCATCACGATGCCGGGAAGCCGGGAGTCCCGCACCCGGTGGCGCAGGGTGTCCGCCGAGTACAGGCGCGACCGGCGGGACAGATGATCGAGGTGTGTGTTGATGACCCCGAATTCCTTCCCGGTGGTCTGATCGCTGAACACGGCACTAACCGCGATCCGCGGGATCCGGTTACCCCACGACGCCGAGCCGGGAACTGTTGGGCTGTTGGACAAGGCCAACTGCTCCCAGCTCAGCAGCGTCAGCCGACGCCGGTCATAGAACAGTGGGCACTGTTCGCCGTTGCCGTCCGCGTTACGCCCCTTCCCGATGCCGGCGTAGCTGGGCCCGAGCCCCGCGCGCACAGCGTCCAACTGGGACGGCAGCGCTTCCTGCACTCCGAGTAGCGTGGGCTGCTCATCGCTGAGGAGTCGCGTCACCAGTGGCGCCCGCACGGTCCAGGAATCCCGGTTCCCGGGCAGCAAATGAGGCATGGACCGTCGGATGTTGAAGGTCATGACGTGGAATTCGGGGGCTGCTACCGGCCCGATGAGCGGGGTGGTTACCGCTGTGCCGCGCGCTTCAAAGGTCCGCAAGCACGCTGCCCGGATTCTCGATAGCGTCCGCAACATAACGGAGGAAGCCGCCAGCAACCCCGCCGTCACAGACCCGGTGGTCGAAGGTAAGGGTGAGTTCGGTGATTTTCCGGACCGCCAAGGCACCGTCGACCACCCAGGGCCGGTCGATGATCCGGCCGATGCCCAGGATCGCAGCTTCGGGGTAGTTGATGATCGCAGCGCTCCCATCCACGCCGAACACGCCGTAATTATTCAGGGTGAACGTCCCCGAGGTCAGCTCGGCGGGTGTCGCCTTACCCGCCCGCACGACGGCGGCAAGACGCCGGATCTCTGCGTCCAGGTCTCGGGCACTCAGGGTGTCGGCGCGGCGCACACACGGAACCATCAACCCGCGGTCGGTCTGGGCGGCAATTCCCAGGTTGACTCCCTCGACGCTGAGGATTTCCTGGCGACCCTGACCATCGGTGAGGAAGCGGGTATTCAGCTCCGGATACCGGGCCAGGCCGGCGGTCACGAACCGGGCAACAAAGGCCAGCAGCCCGGGCGTGTTCTCCGGGCGTGAACGCTTGAGGGACGCCCTGAGGTCCATCAGCGCCGTGGCATCCACATCCACCCAAACGGTCGCCTCGGGGATTTCCCGGCGGCTACGCGACATCGTCTCGGCCACCGCCTTCCGTACCCCCCTGACCGGGATCCGGGAGGTGACAGCAAGCCCGGATCGGAGATCTGTGCCTGCGGTCCCACCCACTGAGGCCCTCGATCCTGCGTCGCCCAGGAGGCCGCCGGCGTCGAGGTCGACACCAGTCGGCTGGCCCTTCAACCGGCCAGTGTCGCGGCTAATGGCGTGCTCCACGTCCCGGCGCAGCACCAGTCCGCCGGTGCCCGATCCGGTAAGGTCTGCCGCGGTGAGGCCCGCGTCCCTGGCCAGTTTGCGCACCAGCGGCGAGATGAATAAGGGGGCACCGGACAGGGGCGCATTCGGTGCCGAGTCGCGGGAAAACCCCTGGGTCGCAGACCGGCCGGCCGTCGGAGCCCGTCCGTGGTCTGTGACCGGCTGGATTTTGGGGCGCCTTCGCCGGCCGGAGGTGATTCCCCCGGGGGTGCCGTAGCCGATCAGAACGTTGCCGGAGCCCTCATCGGGTGCTGACGCGGATACTGGTGCAGCGTTTCCGGGCAGGGTGATCCCGGCCCGTTCCTCCTTGCGATACGTCTCTCCCGCCGAGGTCGGCTGGAAGCCGACGGGTGAGCCGCCGTCGGGCTCGGTCGCATCGGGTGTTCCGACCGCGCGCACTGAAATGAGCGGCTTCCCCACGTCCATCGTCTCGCCCGCGCGGCCGTGGAGTTTTTCCACGACCCCCGCGAACGGTGACGGCACCTCCACCATAGATTTTGCGGTTTCCACTTCGGCAATGGCCTGGTCCACGACGACGACGTCGCCCTCGGCAACCAGCCAATTCACCAGCTCCGCCTCGGTGAGGCCCTCACCCAGATCGGGCAGGTTGAAAATCTGGAGGGCTGCACCGGTCGCAGCAGCGCTGGTGGTCGTAGCACTCACGCCTGGTCCTCCCACTGCAGTTCGTCGACGGTGTCGAGAATACGGTCAACACTTGGTAGGAAGAAGTGTTCCAGCTTTGGCGAAGGGTAGGGCACATCGAACCCTGTGACACGCCGGACCGGTGCCGCCAGCGAGTGGAAGCAACGTTCCTGGATGCGCGCCACGATCTCGGCCGCCACCGACGCGAACCCTGGTGCCTCAGCGATGACGACAACCCTGCCGGTCTTGCGCACGCTGGCGCACACGGTTTCGTCGTCGAACGGGACGATAGAACGCACATCGACGACCTCAAGCGAGCGTCCCTCCTCCGCGGCAGCGGCGGCGGCGGCCAGGGCGGTGGGCACCGACGGACCGTAGGCCACGAGCGTGGCGTCAGTTCCGGCACGGGCGACCACCGCGCGGCCGATGGACGGCGTCGCAGCGGCGGAGTCGAAGGTGTCGCGGAGCTCCTCCAGGTCGAGGACTTCCTTGGACCAGTACAGTTTTTTCGGTTCGAGGAAGACCACCGGGTCCGGGTAGCGGATCGCCTCACGCAGCATCGTGTACGCGTCCCTGACTGTTGCTGGGGCCAGCACCGTCAGACCAGGAGTATGAGCGTAGTAGGACTCGGACGAATCGCAGTGGTGTTCAACCCCGCCAATTCCACCAGCGTACGGAATCCGGATCACGATCGGCAGTTTAACTTTGCCCTTCGTGCGGTTCGGCATTTTCGCGACGTGGCTGACGACCTGCTCGAAAGCGGGGTAGGCAAACGCATCGAATTGCATCTCCACCACCGGACGCATCCCGTTCATCGCCATCCCCACGGCCATCCCCATGATGCCGGCTTCGGCCAACGGGGTGTCGAAGCAGCGCCCGGTGCCGAAACGCGCGGTGAGCCCGTCGGTGATCCTGAAGACCCCACCCAACGCTCCGACGTCCTCACCGAACATCACCACTGACGGGTCGGCGGCCATCGCGTCGGCGAGCGCGGCGTTCAGCGCTTTGGCGAAAGTGACTGGCTGGACGGTGCGCGGTTCGGGCTGCGTCGGGGCTGGCGCGTTGTTTCGCACCCGTTCGGTGATGTCGGTCATGGGGACACGTCCTCGGAGGGCTGTTCGCGGCTGAGTTCTCCGCGCAACAGATCAGCCTGTTCGCGCAGCTGGCTGGTTTTTTCGGTAAAGACATAGTTGAACAGGTCTTCCGGGTCCACCACCGGATCGGTATTGAGCCCGTCCCTGAGGGTGGCTGCCATTTCCTCGGCGTCGGCGGCGATGCTGGTCTCGCCGTCGTCGTCGAGCAGGTTCAGCCCGCGCAGGTAGGTGCGCATCCGGCTGAGCGGGTCTTTGGGGACCCACTTCTCGACGTCGTCGGCCGAGCGGTAGCGGGACGGATCGTCGGCGTTGGTATGAGCCTGCATCCGGTAGGTGTGGGCTTCGATCAGGGACGGGCCGCCGCCGTCGCGCGCCCTGTTCACCGCCCGACCGAGCACCGAAAGGAGGGCGGCGAGGTCGTTGCCGTCCACCCGCTCCCCCGGCATGCCGTACCCGATCGCCTTATGGGCGAGCGATGGCGCCACCGTCTGCGATTTCAGCGGCACAGAGATCGCGTACTCGTTGTTCTGGATGAGGAAGACCACCGGGACGTGGAAAACGGCCGCGAAGTTCAGCGCCTCATGGAAGTCACCCTCACTGGTGGCGCCGTCGCCGCACAGCGCGAGCACCACGGTGTCCTCGCCCTTGAGCTTCGCGGCGTGCGCCACCCCAACGGCATGCAGCAGCTGGGTGGCCAGCGGGGTGGCCTGGGTGGCGACCTTGTGCTTCAGCGGGTCATAACCGGAATGCCAATCGCCCCGCAACAGGGTGAGGACTTCCAGCGGGTCCACCCCGCGGGTGATCACGGCGACCGTGTCACGGTAGGTGGGGAACAGCCAGTCCTGCTGGTCGATGACGACGGCGGCCGCCACCTGGCAGGCCTCCTGGCCGTGGGATGAGGGATAGACGGCCATCCGACCCTGCCGGACCAGAGCATTCGCCTGATCGTTGATCCGACGACCGATGACGAGCTTCCGGTAGGCCGCTAGAAGGCTTTCGGCGTCGGGTAGCGGATAGGCGTCGTTGGGGGTGTGAATCCCGTTCGGGTCCACCAGTTGCACCGGGACGTCCGAGGGCAGCATGTCCGCCTCGGCAGCCCCGGACCGCTCGGTGGTGTTTACAGTGCCGTGGGCCATGTGATTGCCGCCTGAGATGGTCATCTCCGCCTCCGTCTTTCCGCCCGGTGGGGCGGTGGTTCGCCTGTTCCTACGCACCCGGATGGTGCCGGGAGTTGGATACTGTGTAGTCAATTATGAACTTCGGCGGCTTTTCGTATCTACTAGGGGGCACAGGTGTGGACCATATTTCATCGACTGTGAACTATTGTGGATGAATTGTCATTGTGAGCTGGGTTACGTGGAAAGGTGTGGACGAATGGTGGACAAACCTTTGGACGAGGTGGACCGGCGGATCCTGGCCGAGCTCACCCGGGACGGTCGGCTGTCGGTGACCGCGGTGGCGGAAAACGTTCATATTTCCCGCGCACACGCCTACTCGAGGATCGCCCGGCTCACCGAATCGGGGGTACTCACCAAATTCACTACGCTGATCGACCCCATTAAGGCCGGGCTCCGATCCTCCGCCTACGTCACCCTCAAGGTTCAGCAGCACGCGTGGCGGGAGCTTCGGGAACAGCTCTGCCTCATCCCGGAAATTCACCACATCGCCCTGGTGGGCGGGGACTTCGACGTCATCCTGTTGGTGCGGGCCGAAGACAACGTGGGGCTCCGACGGGTTATCTTCGACCAGCTGCAATCGATGCCGGGCGTGATGGACACCCAGACCTTCCTCGTCTTCGAAGACATTGACGCTCGCTGAGTAGCCAGGGCATCGGTAGGTATGGTCAAGGGACGGATCCTGACTGGTGGTGACATCCCGTTCTGAATGTCATCCTCCCCCATGAGACGCTGCTGAACCGTCCCTTGACCACCTAACCAGTAAAAGTCATTGCCTGGGGAAAATACTGTAAAAGTCGACATTCTTATAAAGATTTTCCGAAAAGTTATAAAACGTTCGCATCCAGGCATTCGTCGGACGAGGGCGATCCGCAGCCTCAACCTGCTCCATTCCGCTCTATGGTTTAATACGATCACCGGCCACCGTAGACGGTCTGAACGTGCCGCCAACGGGCTGGCATCAAAAGGGGAACAGCATGGTTGAGAACGGCGTGCCAGGTACTGGAGTGCGCGAGACAGTTGGTATTCCAGACGCGAAGGCAGCGGCATTGTTTGAATCGGTTGTGGTCAATGCCAATGATGTGGTCCTGGTGACCAGGGCAGAACCCATCGATCTCCCCTCGGGCGGACCCGAAGTCATCTACGTCAACCCTGCTTTCACCCGAATGACCGGGTACCAACCGCACGAGATCGTCGGCAAAACCCCGCGCATCCTGCAGTCGCCGAAGACAGACCGGGCGGAACTGGATCGGCTGCGCGTTGCCCTCAAAGCGTGGGAGCCGGTCGAAGTGGAGCTGCTTAATGTCCATAAGGATGGGCGGGAGTTCTGGGTCCAGATCAGCATCACCCCCGTCGCCAATTCGCGGGGCTGGTTCACCCACTGGATCGCTATCCAGCGCGACATCACCCACCGAAAGCACCGCGAGATTGCTGTGCAGACGATGTTGGCCAACACATCGGACCTACTGGTCATTCTCAACAATCAGCACCTGGTGACATCGGTCAGCCCCACCTCCGAACAGCTGCTGGGTACGCCGGCCGTGGCGCTGACCGGAGGACCCTTTCTTGAGCTGGTGCACCCCGACGACAGCCGCAGCGCCCGTGATCTTTTGGCCGCCCCTCCCGGACTTCGGCTAGGCCGCAGTTCCATTACCGAGCTCCGTCTGCGCCACCGTAACGGCGACTGGCACTGGTTTGAGGTAAGCATCGCCGACCTTGACGCGACCGGCGCTGATCCCGTCAGCTCGCTGGTGCTGGCGTGCAGCGACATCACCGGCCTCAAGCTGACCGAGTTGGAACTGGAAAAGTCGAACCAACGCTTCCGGAGCGCTTTCGACGACGCCCCGATCGGCATGGCGGTGACGTCGCCCACCGGTGAATTCATCCAGGTCAACCGGGCGCTGACCGAGCTGCTGGGCCGCGACGAGCAAACCCTCCTGACCATGTCGGTGCAGGAGCTGACGCACCCGGATGACCGGGAGCCCGCTGAACGCCAGCGCCGGTCGCTGCTGCGCGGGGTCTCCGGGCGACGGCGGCACGAAACCCGCTTCCTTCATGCCGACGGCGCTGTGGTGGGCATCCTGCACTCCTCCTCAATGGTGCCCGACGACGACGGCGGCCCCGGGATGCTGATCGACCACATCGAGGACATCACCGACCGGAAGGCTTTTGAGGCGATGCTGCAGCATCAGGTGCTGCATGACACGCTGACCGGCCTCCCGAACCGCGCCCTGCTGGTGGACCGCCTCGGTCAGACCCTCAGCGCTGCCCGGGGTAACGAAACCGCCGTCGCCGTCCTGTTCTGCGACCTGGACCGGTTCAAGGCCATCAATGATACGTATGGGCACCAGGCCGGCGACAGCGTTCTTACGGAAGTGGCCCGCCGGCTCCAGTCAGCAGTGCGCCCCGCCGACACGGTGGCCCGGCTGAGCGGGGACGAATTTGTGGTGCTGTGCCTTGACACGTCCAACGAGCAGGCCACGGCCGCGGCGGCCAGGATTCTCTCAGCCTTCAAGCCGCCCATCCTGGTGGGTGGAGCCGAGGTCTTCGTCTCCGCATCCATTGGCATCGCCCTCTCGGGCGCCGAACACACCACCACCTCTCAGATGCTCCGCGACGCCGACGACGCCATGTACGCGGCCAAGGAACAGGGTCGAAACCGGTCCTCCGTGTACGACAAAGGGCAGTGCAACCGGGTGAAAACCCGCGCCCAATTGGAGAGCGACCTGCTACAGGGCATCCGCGAGGGGCAGCTTCGCCTGCATTACCAGCCCGAGATGAGCCTCGCCGACGGTGAAGTAGTGGGCCTTGAGGCTCTGGTCAGGTGGCAGCATCCCGTTCGCGGGCTGCTGATGCCTGCCGAATTCATCGATCTGGCCGAGGAGACCGGCCTGATCAACGACCTCGGCGCCTGGGTGCTGGAGGAAGCCCTGCGCGAGGTCGGCAGACGACGGGCTACAGGTGTTGACTGCCCGGTGGTGTGGGTCAACGTGTCAGCGTTTGAACTGCGGAGCCCCGACTTCGCCGCCACGGTCCGCCGCGCCCTCGACGCGCACCACCTTCCCGGCAGCGCCCTGGGCCTGGAGATCACTGAGAGTGTCCTGATGGTCAATCTCGACCGCGCCAGGACCACGCTTACCCAGTTGCGCGCCACAGGGGTGCACCTGGCGATCGACGACTTCGGCACCGGCTACTCGTCGCTGTCCTACCTCGCCCAATTCCCCGTAGATACCGTGAAAATCGACGGCTCGTTCACTGCTGGCCTCGACGACAATGCCCGACGCCGGGAAAGCTTCGCCGTCGTCAACGCGGTCATCGGACTCGCGCATGCCCTCAAGCTGCGAGTGGTAGCGGAGGGAATCGAGACCACCAGCCAGGCTCAGTCGCTCCACGGGCTGGGGTGCGACTTCGGCCAGGGCTACCTGCTGGGGCGACCCACCGAGCAGTGGCTCCCCCAGGAGATCTCTGCGCCGCTGAGCACCGCCGACCCTCGGACGACCGCGTTCAGCCTCTGAAAACCGGTTTGCGCTTGTCCTGGAAGGCGGCGAATCCTTCGGCGTAGTCGTCGCTGCCGCACAGGTCGCCCTGCGCCTTGTTCTCCTCGCTGATGGACTCCCACAGGCCGAGCCGCCGGTCGCGGATCGCCGCCACGAGTTCCTTGGAGGCCCGGAACGCGCCGGTTGCTCCTGAGGCGACCCGTTGCGCCGTGTCGCGGGTGCGCTGCAGCAGCTCATCGGCGGTCATTACCCGGCTAAACAGACCGGCGGCTACGGCGTCGGTCCCGGTCATCAGCTCGGCCGTGTAGATCAGGTCAAGGGCGCGGTGGGCTCCCAACCGCTCGGTGAACAGCCAGTGTCCGCCCGAATCCAGAGTGGCCCCCAAATTGGCGAAGGGCGAGCCGAGCTTTGCGTCCTCGGCCACGTAGACCACGTCGGTGGCCACCAACAGGCCGAGCCCGACGCCGAGGCACGCCCCGTGCGCTGCGGCGAAGGTCGGTGCGGGGAATGCAGCCATCTTCCGCAGTAACGGTGTGACGAGGCCGCCGAGGTAGGCGACGGCGTCGTCGGTTTCGGGGTGAACGTTGGAAATGTCGCGACCAGCGCAGAAAGCCCGGCCCTCGCCGCGGAGCACCAGAGCCCGGACGGCGCCGGTGGCCGCGGCCTCGGCAGCTTCGTCGTAGGCGTTGGATAGCCCGCCGAGCGCCTCCTCGTCCAGGGAGTTCAGTTTCGCTGGAGCGTTGAGAACAATTTCGGCGACATTGTTCTCGATGGTCAGTTCAATCATTGCCAGAGCCTTCCGTGATTTTTTCCCAGCCTAGCGGTGGAAGGTTGCGGCGGACCCGCCGATGGTTGTGCGGCGGGGGCCGTTCCTTATGACTGGCAGGCTCTGGTCTACCGGTCTGGGAGTTACACCATCACGGGTGACTATCGACCTGCGCCCAACCACGAAATGTATCTTCGCACCGGAACTACCTGGCGGACGGCGTTCCAGGCTGCCGACGTGGGGTTCGAGTGACTGACCGGGATATGTGGCCTTCAGACGATCGCTAAGAGCGCCTGAGATATCTGGCGTGGGTGCCCGGAGGAAGTCGTTTACTGCGGTTTCGGGGTTAGGGCGCGGTAGGTCAAGAACCCATAGACAATCGCTACGCCGCCGCAAAGAATGACGCGCCCCGACCATGCGATCTGGGGGTTCGAAGTCCAAAAAGCCGTTACCCAAAATGCGGCCGCCGCCGACACAGTGGTCCACACCAAGACTCGCCATCCGCCTCCCGCTGATGGCGTGCTCCTGGTGTTAGTCCTCAGGTGCGCGAAGACGAGGACAATACCGCCAACAATCCCCACCATGAACCCTGGCACGACACCCGAGCTCAGCATGGTGCCTTCGGGCAGGAGGACTTGACCCATCATGCCGGCGATCACACCCAAAAGAGCTGACTCGATCATGGGTCTGACGACGGACGGAAGCATTCGTCCCGGCCTTACCTGCATCACAACGCACTTCCACCTGGAACTTTGCCCACGGACAAGGGAAGGTCGCGACGTGGACGACGTGCTTGGTCCCTGCGTCCCTCAGCGCCTGTCACACCTCCGACGCGGTTCTGCCCACGAAAGCGCACTCGATGCCCGGAAGGGGATTCGTGCCGATTCTTGTTAATAGGGTTTACCTGGAGACCTTTCTGTTGGTAGGACGGTGCGGTTTACTGACGATGACCGCAGGGCGCTCTGGGTATTCCCAGCCAGCCCTTGCAGGCCAGAATAACCTGTATCAAGGCCGGGACAGCAGGTCTTCTAGACTTTCCCGTAAGTCGCTATGGACGAAGTTGAAATTTAGTTGGCTCAACCGAGCTGGGATTGCTTGGCGCCCGGATAAGGCTAGGGCGGGGTCCGTCCGTAGCACCCAAGCGCACAAGCGCACCAAAACCTCCGGAGTTGGAAGGGCCGCGGGCCGCCCCAGTACGCTCCGCAGCGAGGTCATCAGTTCAGCATTTCGAACTGGCGTGGGGGCCGTGGCCAGCACAGTACCTTCCAAAGCGGGATCGCACAGCACCTGATCGACAATGGCCAGCCAGTCCATAATGTGGATCCACGAAAACCATTGTTTCCCAGACGCTACTCGTCTGCCAAGGCCAAGCCTCGTCAGGAGAAGAAGTCGATCCAAGGCCGGAGTGTCTCGATCAAGGACGATACTGGTACGCAGCACGGTCTTGCGGGAGGCATTGACACCGTTCGCTGCCTCTTCCCACGCGCGAGCTACGCCGGCCATCTGTGGTGGGCCGTCCGCAAACGTTGACGCTTCGGTAAGTAAACGCTCGCCGGCATCACCGTAAATGGCCAGCGTGGATGCCTGAACCCACACGGGGACTGGACTGCAAAGTTCGGCTGCGGCTCTGGCGAGGGCCTTGGTTGGTTCAACCCTGGATTCGGTGAGCAGCCCTGTGTTCGCCGTACTTGGGCGGCGGTCGACGAGCTCCCCCGCCAAGTTGATAACTGCTGCTCCCTCCAGCTCGGCGGCCCAGTCGCCTATTGTTCGTCCGTCCCAGTGGACCAATCGATGCGGCCCTGCCCTTTTTCGGGAATTACGGGTAAGAACCACAATGTCGTGTCCTCGGTCGTGTAAAAAGGCGCACAATCGCCGCCCAAGGGCGCCAGACCCACCTGCAATAACGACCTTCACCGTGCCAGCATAGGGATTATCCAATTTGAGGGATGCTCCTATGTTCGTGAAAAGCCCCTTTGGTGGCTGTTGCAACGCCTTCAGTGGGGATGGACGAAGGCGTCCTACAGGGGTGCCCCTTGCCCCAAATCAGGGGCACCTTCCACCGACACGTTCCGCGTCACCGCATCCTCCCCCTTCGCGCCGCAAGTTTTTCTCGATGCCACAGGTCGGGTCGTCGACACCCGTCAGCCGAAATCATTCAATGCCGCAGCTGTCGGGCCATGATCGCCCACACCAACCAGCTCGTGATCCCCACAACAACCGTGGAGGACCGCGCAGAGGCCGCGAAGCTCACCCTGCAAACTCTGGCCGTACGAGATGAATACTCAGATTCGCTTACTTAGGCGTCGTAGTCCACCGACACGGTGTCGCTGGTGGGACGGGACTGGCAGGTGAGGACGTAGCCCTTTTCGATCTCGTCGGGCTCCAACGCGTAGTTCTCTTCCATCTCTACCGTGCCGGTGACCAACTTCGCGCGGCACGTCCCGCAGACACCACCGGCGCAGGCGAACGGGACGTCGGCTCTGACCCGGAGTGCGGCATTGAGAATTGACTCCCTCGCGCGGGTGGGGCTGGACACCGTGCCCTGCAGCCCGTCGAGGTTGAACGAGATAGTGAAATTTTCGCCGTCGTCCTCGGCGCGGACTGGACGGCCGATCTGCCCTTCGGGGCGACTGGGCTCGCCACTGGAGAAGAGCTCAAACCGGATCTTTTCGGGGGCGACGCCGCGCTCCCCCAGGGTGTCCCGGCACAACTGGACGAGTTCAAAGGGACCGCAGAGGAACCATTCGTCGACGTCGTCAGTCCGGATCACGGTGCCCAACAGTTTCTCCAGCTTGTCCGCATCGATTCGACCGCTCAGCAACGGGGAGATGCGCTGCTCGCGGGATAACACGTGGTGCAGGGCGAACCGTGCGGGATAGCGGTCCTTCAAGTCGGCGAGTTCCTCGAGGAACATCACATCCATCGCTGCTTTGTTGGCGTAGATCAGGTCGAAGCGCACGTTGTCGCTAGCGGCGAGCGCGGTGCGGGCGATGGCGATCACCGGGGTGATCCCCGACCCTGCTGCCACGGCGACGAAGGTGGTCTCCCCGGCGACGGTGAGGTTTTCCTGTAGGTGCTCGGGCCGGTTGAGTTCGGTCATCTCGTGTTTGGAGATGAACTGACCCATGGGGCTCATCACGTCGAGCCGGTCGCCGGCCTTCAGGAACTCGTTCGCCCAGCTGGAAAAAACGCCGCCGAGATCCCTTTTGATGGCCACCCGGATCTCGCCGGGCCGCGGCTCAGCGCAGATGGAGTAGCTGCGGCGCACCTCCACGGGGGAGCCGTCGACGTCGAGAGTGGTGCGCAGGGCAACGTACTGGCCGGGCAGGTAGTTGTATTTGCTGGCCAGGTGCTCGGGGACGGCGAAGGTCACCTCAATGGCGTCGCCCGTGAGCCGCCGGACCTCGGCGACGGTGAGCTCGTTGAAGGCCGTACGGCGCTGGGTGGACGGGGCGAGCTTGACTGCCATCTAGTGCACCTTGAAGTAGTCGAAGGGTTCCTTGCAGTCCTGACAGACGTAGAGCGCCTTGCAGGACGTGGAACCGAAGCGGGTGAGTTCGCGGGTATTGAGGGAGGAACATTGGGGACACTTCACGCTGAGCCCCACCCGGACGGGGCCGGCCGCGGCGAGGCCGGTGGGTGGCGCTATGCCGTACTCATCGAGTTTGGCTTTGCCTGCACTGGTCATCCAGTCGGTGGTCCAGGCCGGGGCGAGGGTGAGACGCACCTGGACGTCGTTGTGGCCGTGGGCCGAGAGAGCGCTGACGACGTCGTCCCGGATGGCGTCCATCGCCGGGCACCCCGAGTAGGTGGGAGTGATGATTACGGTGATGGCGCCGTCGGCGACCCGGGCCTCCCGCAGGATCCCGAGGTCCTCGATGGTGAGGACGGGGATTTCGGGGTCCACCACGGTGGCGGCGATATCCCAGATCCTCGCGGTTTCGGCGTCGGCGGGCCGGTGAGCGGTATTGGTGCCGATGCTGGATGTGTCGATACTCATGGCTGCACCTGACCTACCAGGTGGCGCCGGGATGCTCGCGGGCGAGCACCTGCATCTCGGCCAGCAGGTAGCCCAGATGTTCGCTGTGCCGTCCGGCGCGGCCGCCGCCCACGGCGCCTGGGACGGCGGGTATCTCAAGCTCGGCCTCGGTAAAGAGGGCGGCGATGAGCGAATCGAAGGGAGCCCGGAGGGTGCTCGGGCGGACGGCGGCGTCGCCGAGCGTATCGAAGAGCTGGTCGTCAACGAACAGTTCCTCGACGTAGGGCCAGGTCAGCTTGAGGCCGGCGATCATCCGGCGGCGGGACTCATCGGTGCCGAGGGCGAGACGCAGCACCCACTGGCTGCTGTGGTCGCGGTGGTAGTCGACTTCTTTAACGGCCTTCGCGGCGATGGCCGCGAGCGTCGGATCAGTGGAATGCACGAGCCGGGAGTAGAGCTCGAACTGGTAGTGCGAGACCACCAGCTGGCGGGCGATGGTACGGGCGAAGTCGCCGTTGGGCTGCACGAAGAGGTGGGCGCAGCGGAATTCCGGTTCGCGGCGGAAGTAGGCGAGATCGTCCTCGGTTTTGTCCAGGCCGTGGCCGGCATAGCTGAGGAAGGACCGCGCGTGGCCGATCAGGTCCAGGGCAATGTTGCCGAGGGCCACATCCTCTTCCAGCTCGGGCGCCCGGGAGATCCACCAGCCGAGCCGCTGGGCCAGGATCAGTGAGTCGTCGCCCAGGCGCAGTGCGTATTCTGCGACGTCGATGCTCGGCTTCAGGTCCGATGCGGCAATGTCCTCGGGGCGCAGCGCGTTGCCCGGGGTGATCCGGGTCGCGCTGGCGTTCGATTCACTCACAGGTGCCTCACCCCGTCGCTCTTCGTGTAGTACGTGGCGTGCCGGTAGTCCTTGCCCTGCGGGGATTCGAAGAACTGCCCCTTGGCGTCGGGGTCGCTGGTGATGATCGACGACGCCGGGACCACCCACAGGCTGACGCCCTCGTTGCGCCGGGTGTACAGGTCACGGGCGTTCCGGACGGCCATCTCGGCGTCGGGCGCGTGCAAGGAACCGGCGTGAACGTGGGATAGTCCGCGGGAAGACCTGACGAAGACCTCCCACAGGGGCCAGGGCTGACGCTTCTGGGGAACCGCGGGCGCCGGCGCCGCGGAGCCGTCGTCGCCTGTGGTTGAACCGCCGGTCATCTAGGCCGCCTTCTGCTGTGCTGCTGCTGTGGCACGCTTGTCGGCGTAGGCTGCCGCTGCTTCGCGTACCCAGGCGCCGTCTTCGTGGGCCTCGCGGCGGCGTTCCATCCGCTGGGCGTTGCAGGGCCCCCGGCCGGCGAGGACCTCCTTGAACTCGTTCCAGTCCAGGGGTGCGTGCTCCCACTGCTGGGTGTCCTCGTTGAACCGGATCTGGTCATCGGGGAGGGTCAGGCCGAGGACCTTGACCTGCTCAACCATCATGCCGACGAAGCGTGAGCGGAGTTCATCATTGGAGAACCGCTTGATGTTCCAGGCCATGGACTGCTTGGAGTTGGGCGAATCGTCGTCGGGTGGGCCGAACATCATCAGTGAGGGGGCGTACCAGCGGTTGACGGCGTCCTGCGCCATCTCCTTCTGGGCGGGCGTGCCGTTGGCGAGTTCCAGCAGGATCTCGAAGCCCTGGCGCTGGTGGAAGGATTCTTCCTTGCAGATCCGCACCATGGCCCGGCCATAGGGGCCGTAGGAGGCCCGGCAGAGGGGTACCTGGTTGGCGATCGCGGCGCCGTCGACCAACCAGCCGATGGCACCCATATCTGCCCAGGTCACTGCCGGATAGTTGAAGATGCTGGAGTAGCGGGCCTTGCCGGCGATCAGGTCTTCGGTCATCTTGTCCCGCGGGGTGCCGAGGGTTTCAGCGGCCGAGTAGAGGTACAGGCCGTGACCGGCCTCATCCTGGACCTTGGCCATGAGGATGGCTTTGCGCTTCAGTGAGGGTGCACGGGAAATCCAGTTGGCCTCGGGCTGCATGCCGATGATCTCGGAGTGGGCGTGCTGGGAGATCTGCCGGGCGAGGGTCTTCCGGTAGGCGTCCGGCATCCAGTCGCGGGGCTCAATCCGGGAGTCCTCGCTGATAAGCCGTTCGAACTGCTCCCGTCCGGCCTGCTCGTCGGGCGTTTCGGACGGCGTCTGGTCAACCGCTGGTGCTGTTGCCATGGTGGTCACCTCACTGTGAGCGTCAAATGTGCGTTGAAGTCGGTCGCAGATTAATTACTGACCGTTCGTTCAGGATATCGGGGTGGTGGCCGGACCGTCAACAACCGCCCCGCGACTGGGTAGACACGCCGACTAGTTAGTGTGACTATGTAGTTGTGACCGACAAACACGTGTCAGACAAACAATGGCCCAGCGAATGGATGCGCGGCGCGCTGGGTATGAGTGTTCTCAAGGTCCTCGCAGCCGGGCCGACCTATGGTTACGCGGTCGCCACCGCACTGGAGGAGGCTGGTTTTGGCTCCATCAAGGGCGGGACGCTGTATCCGCTGCTGACCCGGTTCGAGTCGGCGGGGTTCGTCACTACCGAATGGCGGGCCGGCGACGGCGGTCCTGGCCGCAAGTACTTCTCCCTCACTGACGCCGGCCGCACTGAACTGGCCCAGCAATCCGCCGACTGGCGCGTCTTCACCACCCGGACCCTGACCCACCTGAACGGAGCTATCCAATGAATGACACTCGAAAAAACCAGCAGTGGCTGACTGATTTCGTACTGGAGCTCTCGCACCGCGGGGTTGGTGGACGGGATATCGGCGATGCTAAGGCATCTGTCGAATCACATCTCGCCGATAGCGGAGAGTCGGCTGAGGAGGCGTTCGGCGACCCTGTTGCCTACGCGCAGGCGCTGGGATTCACGAGCACACCGGGCTTGCACTTCCCTCGGGTGCTGGTTCCTGCTCTTCTGAGCATCCTTGGATTAGTGATCTATTTCCCGGCCATTGCTGCTGCGGGTCGGGGTGAACCGGTGAGCTTCAGTGGCGTCGAGTTTTTGCTCTTCCTGGTTCTTGCGCTCACCATGCTCTTGATTGCGAAGAACATCTTCCGCCTAGTGAAGAGGTGGTGGTTGCTGCTGGCGATCTGGATGGCTGTCGTGGGCCTGGGAATCCTGGCCCCGATTTTACCTATGCTTCTGGGTCTACCCCAGTGGGAGGTCTCGTCTGCTACTGCCGCTGCGCTGTCGGGAGCACTCATCATAGGCGCAGGATTCTGGGCCCGCGCATCGATCAAGAGCAACGAGGGCATCGTGAGACCTGCCAATGCGGGCGCACCCGAACAAGACACAGCTACCGACCGCGTGATGGTGTGGTTCCCTGCCTGATGGCCATCGGCGCAGCCGTCTTCACAGCAGGAACTTTCCTTGCCGCATAGCAAAAACACACGCCTACCCGATCGGAGACCCCAGTGAATGACACCAGCAGTGAGCACCAGAAGTGGCTCGAAGATTTCATCCTGGAACTACGATTCAGGGATGTTCCCGGCCACCTGATCGGCGACGCCGTGTCCACCGTCGAGGCCTACCTCAAGGACACCGGGGAACGGTCCGTCGACGCCTTCGGGCTACCCGGAGATTATGCGGAAAACCTCGACCTGCCCCGGCGGCGGCCCGATGGTCCGGGTGTCTGGATCGGCAGGACTCTCGCCGTCGCAGCGTTTACGGTCCTGCTCTCCTCCGTCACGGCAATAGTCACCGGGACCGATTTCACTGTGACGGTTCTGCTCCTCGCGCTGATCGTCGTCACGGTCGCAGCCCTCGTAGTAGTTGCGGTGAACCTGGCGTCGATCATCAGGTCCTGGGCCGTGTGGCACAGCGGCCTGCTGGGAATGGGCATCGCCCTAGCCTATGCCGCGGTGATCGGCCTGACCCCGGATCTGGTCCTCCTTCGCCTCCCGGCCATCCCGGTAGCCGCCGCGGCGACGGTGGTGGTGACCGGATTCGTCTGGCGATCGGTCAAAAGCGCCGATCCGGTCATCGATCCGACGGTCCACACCGTCTGAGGGCCGCCTGAGTGCGCCCCGGGCGTGCAGGTCTGCCCAGGTACCGCCGCCGTCGTCGACCATAAACCGGCGTGTCGTACCCCGCCACACGGTCTGGGCCCCAGAACCCGGGAAAACCTGCACGCCCGAGTTGATGGCAGGATGGTTTCCATGACTGCAGAGACGCACTTCCCCGCCCCTCCCGTTGCCAAAAAGGTGCCGACGGAACGCACCCACCACTCGGATACCTTCGTTGACGAGTACGAGTGGCTACGGGAAAAGGAGAGCCAAGAGGTGGTCGCCCACCTCAAGGCCGAGAACGAATACACCGACGCCGTGACAGCTGGCCAGGAACAGCTCCGGCGGGACATTTTCGGCGAAATCAAGAACCGGACGCAGGAAACTGATCTGTCGGTACCCTCCCGCAAGAAGGGATGGTGGTACTACGCCCGCACCGAAGAGGGGAAGCAATACGCCATCAATTGCCGGGTAGCTGCCACTGATACAGGTGACCTCGCCAACGACTGGACGCCACCGGAGATTGTCCCCGGTAACCCCATCGAGGGCGAGCAGGTCATGCTGGACGGCAACGCGGAAGCCGAAGGCAAACCATTCTTCTCCGTCGGCGGCCTGGCCGTCACCGAAGACGGGAACCTGCTGGCCTACTGCGAGGACAACGCCGGCGACGAGCGATTCACCCTGCGGATCAAGGATCTGCGCACCGGCGACCTACTCCCCGACGTGGTGCCGAACATCTTCTACGGGCTGGCCTTCTCCCCCGACGGCACCCAGGTGTTCTACACGGTGGTGGACGATTCGTGGCGCCCCTACCAGGTCAGGTCGCACACCCTTGGCACCCCGGTGGAACAGGATGCGGTGGTGTATCAGGAGGACGATGTGGCCATGTGGACGGGCTTCGACCTGTCAGCCGACCGGTCGCAGCTGCTGATCGGCATCGGCTGCTCCGAGTACAGCGAGTACCGCGTGCTGGACCTGGCCAACCAGTCGGCTGGCCTGCGCACGCTGATTCCGCGCAGCGAGAAGGTCCTCTACGAGGCCGATCCGGTGACGATCGACGGCGAGCGCCACTACCTTCTGACCCACAACCGGAACGCCAAGAACTCGATGGTCAGCCTCGCCGCCGAGACCGAGTTCGGCAAACCCCTCCCCGACCAGCACTGGAACACCGTAGTGGAGCACGACGACGCCGTGCGGGTAAGCGGGGTCGCAGTCACGTCAACCCATGTGATCGTCTCGGTCCGCAAGGACACCATCGAGCGCGTTCAGGTGCTCCCGCTCGCCGGGCTCGGCACGGCCGGCCAGCCCGCACCCGCCGAACCGGCATTCGATGAGGAGCTCTTCACCTGCAACCTTGCCGACGCCGAGTTCGATTCGCCGATCATCAGGCTCTCCTACACTTCCTTCTTCACTCCCCCACGCGTCTACGACTACGTCCTCGACACCGGGAACCTGCTGCTGCGCAAGGAGACCGAGGTCCGCGGCGGCTACCGCTCGGCGGACTACACTGCCGAACGGCAGTGGGCCACGGCGGGCGACGGCACCCTGATCCCCCTGTCGGTCCTGCGGCGGACCGACCTCGCCGGGGACGGCGCAAACCCGGCACTGGTCTACGCCTACGGCAGTTACGAAATCAGCATGGACCCGGGCTTCTCAATCGCCCGGCTGTCGCTGCTGGATCGCGGTGTGGTCTTCGTGGTGGCGCATATCCGTGGGGGCGGCGAGATGGGCCGCACCTGGTACGAAGGCGGCAAGAAGCTCAACAAGAAGAACACGTTCACTGACTTCGTCGACGCGACCCGACATGTGGGGGCGTCCGCCTACGTTGACCCCCACCGGATCGCCGCAATGGGCGGATCCGCTGGCGGGCTGCTGATGGGTGCGATCACCAACCTCGCCCCCGATCTATACCAGGCGGTGGTAGCCCAGGTGCCGTTCGTCGACGCGCTGACCACCATCCTCGACCCCGAGCTACCCCTGTCTGCCCTTGAGTGGGAAGAATGGGGCAACCCGATCACCGACCCCGAGGTGTACCGATACATGAAGGAGTACACCCCGTACGAGAACATCAAGGCCACCCGGTATCCGCGGATTGCCGCGGTCACCAGCTTCAACGACACCCGGGTGCTGTATGTCGAGCCCGCAAAATGGGTGGCCAAGCTGCGCGATACGACCACCGGCAGCGAGCCGATCGTGTTGAAGACAGAGATGGACGGCGGCCATGGCGGTGCCAGTGGCCGGTACGAGCGGTGGAAGGACGTTGCCTGGGACTACGCTTTCGTCGCAGCGGCCCTCGGCGCCGAGGAGCTCCGCACGACCAGTTCCGCCGGGTAGACCACCGGGTCGGGGTGGGTGCCGGGAGCCTCAATCTCCTCCAGCAGCATGGTGCCGGCCTTGGTGGCCATCTCGGCCATGGGTTGGGTGATGGTGCTCAGGGCCGGCGACGCCAGCGCCGAGATGCTGTGGTTGTCGTACCCGACCACTGCGACGTCGTCGGGAACCCGAAGCCCGCGGGCCTGCAGGACCTCCAGCACGCCGACAGCCATCAGGTCGGACGCGGCAAAGATCGCGTCGGTGTCGGGGGCGGCGTCGAGCAGCCGCAGGGTCGCCTCGGCTCCGCCCGCCGTGGTGAAGTCGGCGAACTCGACCGGGCTCGGCGCCGCCCCAGCACCGAGCAGTCCGTCCTGCCAGCCGCCAAGGCGGTCGACGGCGGCGGTCATGTCGGCGGGTCCAGCAATGGTGGCCGGCCGCTGGCTACCCGTTGCGAGCAGGTGCCGTGCAGCCAGGGTGCCGCCGCCATAGTTGTCGGTATCGACGTACGTCAGTCCGTGCCCGCTCTGCCAGGGCCTGCCGATAAAGATGATGGGCAGCCCGCTCTCGGCGAGCGGCCCCACCCAGGTGTCCCCCTGGTGGTGCGAGACCACGATGGCCCCGTCCACATGCCCGCCCCGCAGGTAGCGGACCGTCCGCGCCGCATCGTCGCTCCTGGACATGAGCAGGACCAGCTGCACATCGGTTTCCCTCAGCGATTCGGTAACCCCGGTGATGATCATGGCGAAGAACGGGTCCATCATGACGTGCATGTCCGGTTCGGGGATTACCAGGGCAATCGACGAGGTGCGTCGGGTGACCAGCGATCGCGCGGCACGGTTGGGCGTGTAAGCGAGGGCGACGACGGCGGCGTCTACCGCCGCCTGGGCTTCCGGGCTCACCCGGCTGCCCCCGTTGATGGCGCGCGACGCCGTCGACCGGGACACGCCCGCTGCTGCCGCCAGGTCCTCCAGGGTGGGACTGTATTTCGCCTGCGGCAGGTGAGCGAGTCCGGGACGCCCGGCCCGCGGTTGCTGATCATTCATCACCTTGAGAATACGACACGATGACCTGCCAGCAGGGCCCTACCGGATGGCGGCCATCGCAGTGTTCCCCGGGCCACGCACCCCCACCGCGGCGCCCGGTCTTACCAGCGGGGCCTGGCCGGGGGCCGGCAGCGCGTTGGCCGCGGCGGCCCGGGCGTACCAGAGTGCGCTGGCCTTCGGGGTGCGCTGTTGGGTGTCGTAGTCCACCCGGACCAGACCGAAGCGCTGGTGGTAGCCCCAGGCCCATTCGAAGTTGTCCAGGAAGGACCAGGCAAGGTAGCCGCGGACGTCGGCGCCGTCGTCGATCGCTGCCCGCACTGCCCGAAGGTGACTGTCGAAATACGCGAGCCGGTCCTGGTCGTCGACGAACCCCGCCGCGTCAGGTACGTCGTCGTAGGCGGCGCCATTCTCGGTGATGTAGACGGGGATACCCGCCGGCCCAGTGTACTCGGCGTGCACCCGCACCAGGGGTGGAACCGGAACCGCAAGCTGACAGGGCAAGGGCCAGGCAGGCTGCGCTCGCTGAAAGCGCGGTAATTTTGGCTCGATTTTGCACGGGTGACTCCTTTGTCAGGTGATTGCCAATAAGTGTGAGAGCGCTCTCACGCTTTTGAGTTCATCCTGAAAAGGCTCGGCTTTTCCGTCAAGTGGGAGCGCTTCCATTTGCCGGAATTGAAACTGATCCGTCATCAAAACACCTAGTCAGCGAGCGCGACCTCGACCGCCGTTACGGAATCGTTATGTCGGGCTCCGCCAGTCGGGACTCTGTGATCGCCGGTCGAAGCTCAGCCGGGGCGTCATCGCTTGACACCGCACCGTCCGCCGGTATTACCTAAGTGAATTACCTAATGACCATTCGGTCACAAAAGACCGGACGGGTCTCTTAATTCTGTCAACAACCAGTGAGGCTCCCATGGCGGACACCGGCGTCCAACCCACGCATCCTATTCTCGAACAGGACCACGCCTCCCGCTGGCTTGGCATTGAGATTGTTGACGCCACGGCCGACCGGCGCTGCGTAGCGGGTCGCAGCGGTCTGTACGACATCTCCATCACGGCACAGAACGACCACTACTCCCGTGCGATTGCTGAATTCCGCGGCCGCTCACGCACCATCCCGAACCCGCGCCGCACCACCGCGAGCCCTGCCAGTCCCGACAGCCCAAGGTCAGAAAAGAGCCTCCCATGACCGGCACGACACTCAAGGCCAGCGCCGCCGATCCCTCGACGCTCGACGCCGAGGAACTGATGAGCAGGGACCAGATCGAAGAGCTGCAACTAGCCCGGCTTCAGCACACCGTGCAGTATGCCTACGACAACGTCCGGCTGTACCGTGAGAAATTCGACACCGCGGGAGTGCACCCGTCCGATCTCAAGGACCTCAGCGACCTGTCATCGTTCCCCTACACCACCAAGGAGGACCTTCGGAGTACCTACCCGTTCGGAATGTTCGCCGTCCCCCAGGATCGAGTGGCGCGGATCCACGCGTCGTCGGGCACCACCGGGCGCCCGACTGTGGTCGGCTACACCGCCGGGGATCTGGACCGCTGGGCCACCCTGGTCGCCCGGTCGCTCAGGGCTTCGGGCGTCAAGGAGGGCGACAAAGTCCACAACGCGTACGGTTACGGCCTGTTCACCGGCGGCCTGGGCGCCCACTGCGGCGCCGAAAGACTCGGCTGCACAGTCATCCCTGTCTCGGGCGGGCAGACCGAACGCCAGGTCCAGCTCATCACGGACTTTGAACCCGATGCCATTCTGGCGACCCCCACCTACCTGCTCACCATCCTGGACGCGATGGCCGCAGCGGGCATCGACCCCTCCAGCACCTCGCTGAAAACTGCTGTCCTCGGCGCCGAACCGTGGACGGAAGAGATGCGCCACGAACTGGAAAGCCGGATGGGGTTCGACGCCTGCGACATTTACGGCTTGTCCGAGGTAATGGGCCCGGGAGTCGCGGGTGAGTGCGTCGAGACCAAAGACGGCTCGCACATCTGGGAGGACCACTTCCGCCCCGAGATTATCGATCCGTTCACCGACAAGGTGCTCGACGACGGCGAACACGGCGAGTTGGTCTTCACCTCCCTCACCAAAGAGGCACTGCCAATCATCAGGTACCGGACCCACGACCTGACCCGGCTGCTACCCGGCACCGCCCGGCCAGGGATGCGCCGGATGGGTCGTATCACCGGGCGCAGCGACGACATGATCATCCTCCGTGGCGTCAACCTGTTCCCCACCCAGATTGAGGAAATCGCGTTGCGCATTCCTGCGCTCAGCCCGCACTTCCAGCTGGTACTCACCCGCCCGGAGGGCCAACGGATGGACGCAATGACCGTCAAGATTGAACCGCGGGAAGGTGTCTCAGCGCACGATGCCGAGACAGCCGCCAGCCAGCTCAGCGAACAGATCAAGATCCATATCGGTTCCAGCTGCGCGGTCACCGTAGCCGAGCCCGGTTCACTCGCCCGATCCAGTGGCAAACTTCGGCGCATTTACGATCTCCGGCCTAAGGCTGGCGCCTGATGTCAACAGCACTCCCGCAGGCCGCCAGCCGGCGCGGACGGCCCGGGTACGATCAGCAGGCTGTCCTCACCATCGCCGTCGACGTGTTCAACCGGCACGGCTACGAGGCCACTTCGATGGGCGTCCTCGCCGAGAACCTCGGAATCAGCAAGTCGGCGATCTACCATCATGTTCCCTCCAAGGGGGACCTTCTTCGCCTGGCCCTGGATCACGCCCTGGGCGGGTTGGAGGCCGTGCTAATCGATCCTGCAGCCACATCGGGCAGGGCGGACGCCCGGCTGGAATTCGTCCTCCGGGGCACGATCGCTGTCCTGATCGAGCGACTCCCCTTCGTAACACTTCTCCTGCGGTTGCGCGGGAACACGGAGATAGAGCGCGGCGCCCTGGAACGCCGACGTACCTTCGATCACCAGGTGGCAGCGTTGGTGGATGCGGCCCGGTCTGAGGGCTCCCTGCGGTCAGACCTTGACCCGCGAACCACCACCCGCCTGCTGTTCGGCACGATCAACTCGATCGTCGAATGGTACAAACCCGGAGGCGCTGTGTCACCCGAACAACTGGCCGACGATGTCATCAGCATGCTCTTCGACGGGCTCCACCGTGTCCAATCCCCGCTTGCCTGAACTTCGCGCCCCAGCCCGCCGAGACCCCCGCCGGAAGGGGTTACTTCTCGACGAGGGTCAGGACGTCGTAGGTGGCGACGATTTCATCGTCCTGGTTGAGTAGCACCGCGTCCCAGGCAACCTCGCCGTATTCTTCGTCCTCGCGCGGGGTAATACGCTTGGCCGTCAGGGTGACCCGGATCGAGTCACCGGCGGCGACCGGCGTGATGAACCGCAGATTCTCCAGCCCGTAGTTGGCCAGGACCGGCCCGGGAGCGGGATCGACGAACAGCCCGGCACCCCAGGACAGCAGCAGGTAGCCATGCGCCACGATGCCCGGGAAGAACGGGTTGGCGGTCGCGGCGTCCTCGTTGGTGTGAGCGTAGAACGTGTCTCCAGTGGTGTTGGCGAACGCGGTGATGTCTTCGAGGGTGACCTGCCGTAGGTCGGAGCGGACGGCGTCGCCAATGTGTAGCGTGGCGAGGTTCTTTCGGAATGGGTGGGTGGCGCCGAACCTTTGGTCGGCGCCAGCATGCCAGACCCCTGTGACCGCCGTGAGCATGTTCGGTGACCCCTGAATCGCTGTGCGCTGCATGTGGTGCAGCACGGACCGGATGCCGCCGAGTTCCTCGCCACCGCCGGCGCGGCCCGGTCCGCCGTGCACCAGGTGCGGTACCGGCGAGCCGTGGCCGGTGGAGCTGCGCGCATCCTCCCGGTTGAGCATCAGCACCCGGCCGTGGTGGGCGGCAATACCGAGGACCAGCTCGCGGGCGATAGTGGGGTCGTTGGTGCACACTGTCGCCACCAGGGACCCGGCGCCCAGGGCGGCGAGCCGCACGGCGTGCGCGGCGTCGTCGTACCCGATCACCGAGGCCACCGGGCCGAACGCCTCAACCGTGTGCAGTTCAATCGCCTCGGCGTTCTCCCAGGTCAGGAGCACCGGAGACATGAAGGCGCCGTCAACGGCGGTATCCACTGTGCCGTCTGCATGGGTGATGCGGGGCGCGTCGAGGGTGCCGTAGGCCAGCTCGCCGCCGGCGGCGAGCATGGTCTCGACGGCCGACCGGACGTCGCGAAGCTGCTCCAGCGACGCGAGGGCGCCCATGGTGACGTCCTCGGCGCGCGGATCGCCGAGGACGATGCGCGCCTCGATGCGATCCTTCGCCGCGGCGACGACGTCGGCCACCAGCGCCTTGGGCACGATCGTGCGGCGGATGCTCGTACACTTCTGCCCAGCCTTGACGGTAATTTCGGTGACGAGGGATTTGATGAAGGCGTCAAACTCGGGGGTGCCGGGAACGGCGTCCTCGCCGAGGATGGCGGCGTTGAGCGAGTCGGTTTCGGAGGTGAACCGGACGCCACCGTGCACCACGTTGTCGTGGGCTTTCAGCTTGTTGGCGGTCGACGCCGAGCCGGTGAACGACACCAGGTCCCGGTAGTCCAGGTAATCGAGCAGGTCCCGGGCCGACCCGGAGATCAGCTGCAGCGCACCCCGCGGAAGGATGTTGGACTCGATGATGAACTTCACGACGGCGGCGGTCAGGTACCCGGTGGGTGTTGCCGGTTTGACGATGGTCGGGACGCCCGCCAAGAGTGCCGGGGCCAGCTTCTCGAGCATGCCCCAAACCGGGAAGTTGAAGGCGTTGATCTGCACTGCAGCCCCAGGAATGCGGGTGTAGATGTGCTCGCCCAGGAATGTGCCGTCCTTCGACAAGGTTTCCGGCGGGCCATCCACCACCACGTTGGAGTTGGGCAGCTCCCGACGGCCTTTCGAACCGAAGGTGAAGAGCACCCCGATGCCGCCGTCGATGTCCACCATGGAATCGATTTTCGTTGCGCCGGTGCGGGCCGACAGCTCATACAGGGAGTTGCGCTGGTCGTTGAGGAACTGTGCCAGAGTTTTGAGCATCAGGGCGCGCTGATGGAAGGTGAACTTGCCGAGCGCACGCTGTCCGGTGGTGCGGGCGTAATCGACCACCTTGGCGACGTCGAGTCCCTCGGTGCTCACCACCGCAAGGGTCTCACCGGTACTTGCATCCCGGACCTCGGCGCTGTTGCTCCCGGTGAGGGACCCGGCGTCGGGGGTCCACCAGGCATCCTCAATGAAACTGGGGACCGTCTCCACGCGTACCGCTGTTGAAGTCATCGTCGACTTGCCTTTCACCTGTGAATGTCTACGGCGCCGACCGTCCGACAAAGATAACTGAACGGACGTTCGGTAATATATCCAGCGTACATTAACCGACATTTCCGTATCCCCCACAAGGAGCCCCCGGTGACCCACCAGCCATGGCAGATCCAGCTCGGCGAACTCGACGAGAAAATGGGCGTGAAAATCCTTGAGCAGTCGGTTCAGCGGGTTGTCGCCACCATGCCCGTGGAGGGGAACCGGCAGTCGTTTGGGCTGTTGCATGGCGGCGCATCACTTGCCGTCGGTGAGGCAGTCGGATCCTGGGCGGCAGTCATTCACGCCAGTACCCTGGGTAAAACGGCTGTCGGCGTCGATGTATCGGCCACCCATCACAAGTCCGCCCGCGAGGGGTTGGTCACCATCACTGCGATCCCCCTCCATCTGGGCGGTACCCTCACCACCCACGAGGTGGTGCTGACCAACGACGACGGCGCACGCCTCTGCAGTCTGCGGATCACCAATCTGCTCCTCGATCGCCGCTAACGAATCTTCGACACCCGGTGCGTGAGTCCTGCCCTCGCCATGGGCCGGGCCATTCGACCATGGGTCCTAGACGGTCAGCCGGACCCGTAATGCTGCCAGCTCCGCAGGGGTCAGACCTGCGTCCAGCAAATACTGCTCCGCGTCGAAGCCAGCCAGCATGTCGCGCAGGTGCGTAGTCGCCCCGTCGAGACGCTCCACCAGCTCATCCTCGGAGAGAGGTGTTTCTCTCGGGGTCTCCTGCGTCGAATGGAAGTCGTTGATCCCTCGCACCCCCAGCACATAGTCGGTCACGATTTCCTCGGCGGACGCCCCTGCCGCTGAGAGCATCACTGCCATCACCAGGCCGGTCCGGTCACGGCCCGCCGAGCAGTGAACCACCACGCCGCCGTTGGACGCATTGATCACTGCCCGCACGACGGCGGCGATCTTGCCTGGCCAGCGCCGCAGATTCTCCGGATAGTGCTCGGGTGAACTCAGGTACGGGCCAACCAGCTCCATGAATTCGGCGTCGGACTGATCCTCGGTGGGACAGTTGACGATCGTAAAGCGGCCCAGGGCGTCATCAGCGACGGCCGGGTCGCTAGCGCGCCGCCCGAATTCTCCGGGATTGCGGAGGTCGACGACGGTGCGGACGCCGTCGTCGTGGGCCTGCAGCCAGCCAGCAGCAGTAATCCACTCGTGGCGGCCCATCCGGTAGATCCGGCCCCGCTGAATGAGGCCGCCGACCCCGCCGAGGTCGCGGGCGTTGACGGCGCCCTCCCACCGGACAGAGCGGGTTTCGGCGGCTTGCTGAGCATCCGGATATCCCGGCCGGGAGGTCATGTCCACACCCTAGCAACTCCCTGCGGCCTGATAAGTTTCGGTATCGCCGCCACGGTCAACGGTTTGGGCGACTGCCCGCCCTCGGCGGCCGCCATTGAGCAGAAAAGTAAGCACCACGCGGTTCCAGCTGTGCCGGAACGGAAGAACGAGAGGAAGGCGACGGCGATCCAGGAAAAGGTGCGCGTGGGTCTGGTCTGGTCTGGTCTGGTCGCCCATGCTGGCTCCTCGGCTGTCAAATAGTCAGCGCGCTAAAACGGTGGACGCTGTGATGCGACTGGTTTTGCTTCCACTGATTCAGCTGTAAAGAGCATGTCTGGACCGACCCGCCATCACCTTCGCCGAACTCTTCGCCGAACCGTGAGCTCGCCGCTGGCGGGCATTTGAGTCGTCAGATCTGACGGTTCGGCGGGCGGATTGAGGGTTTTCGGTGACCGGTTTTCTGGTCTGAAAAATACTTCAAAAAGTTTTTCTGTGCACCTGGTTTAGGCCCTAATAATGTCAGTGGCGGGTGATGGAATGGGGGTATGAAAAGCAGTACAGCTTCTTCTACCGGAAAGGGATTCGTTCCCGAATCCGGTCCGGGTCCCGCCCCCAGTAGAGGGCCCACGAATACCGCCGCGGGGACTTCCACTGGTACGTCTGGTGGGTATGGTCCTGGGGGTCCGTTGGGCGTCAGCGCGGTGTGGACTGCCCCGGTAGGTGATCCACCCAACACCTCCGCTGATGCCTTTGCTGATGCTTCTTCTGACACCTCCGCTGACACCTCTGCTGGTGCCTTTGTTGGTGGCGGGCCTGACGCCGATTTTGGTGCTGGCCCTGATGCCG
>NZ_JBTNDV010000011.1:0-135967 GCF_054510815.1 Arthrobacter glycogeni | reverse complement strand
CGGATGGATGCTTTTAATGCACTTCGGCAACTTCATGCCAGCACCCACCGACATCACCTTCTTCTTCCTCATGCAGATCGGACTCGTCCTCGGTTTCCTCACTGCCTACCCCGTCGTCCGAGGACTCATGCAGCGACGCGTCAAAGTCGCCGCCTAAGCGCGGCACCGCCGAAACACCAGTTCCATCGAACCGCCCAACTGATTCGACTAATCCGCGAGGAAGGCGCGGTTCATGAAATTGTTTCCGCCTTCTTGATTTGACCCTTGGTTAGGGCGGGCCAAGCTCCTTGTTTACCGCGAGAGCCGACCTGTTCTGCTCGTTAAGTGGATCCCGTCAGCCATCTTCCGAGCACAGGAATCATGCTCTGTTCGACATCCGCTCTCTACTATGTTGTATAGTAGTCATGCGTCGTGCGTTTGACGGTCTCGGCAAAAGCCTTTGTCCAGCCCGCGTGGGTTTCTTGCAACTTGGGATCGCCCGTGGCGCACGAGAAACGCCCTACCCGAAATTGATTCTGGGCCTGTGGCCCAGAATCGACAGCTATCAAAGGAAAGCGCATGTCGACCAACGTTATCCCCCTGGAAATGACAGCCATGGGACCACCAGCCCTGCCCGAGTGGCTCGCCCCAGTCGCTTTGTTCTTTATTGCCCTGGGAGTATTGTCGGCGGCCGTCGTTCTTTACGACGTCTACGGTCGAGGCTTCCGTCAGCCCCACCGGCTGATGGAAGCCGTGTGGCCGATAACGGCTTTATACCTCGGGCCCTTTGCCATATGGGCATATCACCGTTGGGGTCGAACACGAAGCGACAAATGGCAGCGAAAGAACGGGACAGGCCCCGAACAGGGATTGTCGTCCAAGGCGCTAGTCGCCGGAAGCCCCGGTGGGGCGGCCGCGACCGCGGCGCACATTATCGGGGTTCCTCTGGTTCTTGCCAGCGGGTTGACTATTGGTGGTATAGCCCTGTGGGTGCTGATTATCGTAATTGCGCTGCTCGCCATAGCCCTCCTGTTCGTTTTTGAACTCTCTGCATCGAGGGTCACGAAAAAGGGGACACCCGTCGGCAAAAGGACCTCTGCTGCTCTGCTGGCGGCGACCGTAACGGTACTGGCCTTCGATATTGGCATGGGCGGCTGGATGATTTTCCTGCACTACGGGATGTTCATGCCAGCACCTACGGAGGCAAGCTTCATTTTCCTCATGCAAATTGGCAACATTCTCGGATTCGCCACTGCCTACCCGGCCGTCCGTTGGCTGGTTCGACGGGGCATCATCGGCCCATCCGCCTCCACCGGCGACACGACATCACACGACGGAGAGCTGGTCGACTCCACAACGGGCAAACTCCCGGGATAGTCCAGCCATTCGGCCGGGGGCATCGTCTGTGGTCCCCGGCCGCAACGGCACTTTGCCAGGACAGCTACTAAGTCAACGCCGTCGTGAGGTAAAGTCTTACCCCGCCTCATTCCCGGCGAAGGAATAGCCCAGACCTCACCCAGACCGCTGTTGGCTGCTAAATTTCCAGATATGAGAAGCTTCAGTCTGCCACTCTTATCTCCAAGACCAGCAAGACAGCACGCCGTGGCCGCGGTGTTCTTGGCAGGTGCCGTCATCGGTGTCCTGGGCGGCATGATCGGCTTGGGCGGGGCCGAGTTCCGGCTACCTCTCCTCATCGGGCTCTTCGGATTCGCCGCCCTGCAGGCCATCATCATGAACAAAGCCATGAGCCTCGTCGTGGTCATCACCGCCCTGCCGGCCCGCCTCCTCGGCGTCCCTCTGGACGACCTGTCGCCCTACTGGTTCATCGTCCTGAACCTCCTCGCCGGCAGCTTGGTCGGTGCGTGGCTTGGAGCGCACTGGGCCACCCGGCTGAAGTCCACGACGCTCTACCGTGTGATCGCCGTCCTGCTCGTCTTGATCGCGGTCCTGCTGTTCATCACCCATTTTTCCCCCGTGGACCCCCTGACGATTCACGCGGGACCACGGACCGCGCTTGGCATTCTGGCCGGCGTCGTCATCGGCATCGTAGCCGCGCTCATGGGTGTTGCCGGCGGGGAATTGCTCATCCCCACGATTGTGCTGCTCTACGGCACAGACATCAAGATCGCTGGCAGTCTCTCCCTGGCCGTGTCACTGCCGACCATGCTCGTCGCGTTCGCACGCTTCAGTAAGGATAAAGGCTTTGCTGTCCTCGGCCAGAACAAACGCTTCCTGATTGCTATGACACTTGGATCGATCGTCGGGACCGTGATCGGCGGCCTCTTACTAGGGGTCGTGCCAAGCACTGTCCTCATTCCACTACTCGTGCTACTCCTGCTCCTGTCCTCGATCAAAATCTGGAACCACGGCTAGCAACCACCTATAGCCACCCAGAAATTGCTTCCACTACAGTTAGGAATAACCATCGACTAGGCAACCAAATCCGGTCGATAGATCACCACAAGCCGCAGGATTCCCCTGAGTCAAGCCCGTCCTAGTGGTCCTGAACAGCGTTGACATAGTCAGTCGATGTCTTCACCGGCGAGAGCTTTGGCTGCGAGGTGTTCTTCCTGGGCTGTTTCCCAGACTTCTTTCGCGGCGCTGACATTCACGACAATGATGACAAGCCCAAGAACGAGGTCAGGCCATCCCGACCTGCTCCAAACGGTGATGATTCCCATGGCGATGATGGCTACATCAATTAGGACATCATTCCGGGCGGACAGGACCGCCGCCCGGGCCATGGAGCTACTGTGGCGTCGGAACCGGGCCAGGATGAAAGAACACACGAGGTTCACCGTTACTGCCCCGCCAGCAGTAAGGATCAGTGCCAGCGGATCCGGTGGAATGGGGCCGCCGAACTTCGTGAAGGCCTGCCATGCCGCGGCCAGAGCGGGAAGCAGGATGATGAGCGCCATGGTCTTCCCTGCCAGAGCTTGCGCCCGCAACGACCACCCCAGTGCCACGAAGATCAACCCATTGATGGCTGTGTCTTCAAGGAAGTCGACACTGTCAGCGAACAAGGAAACAGACCCGACGGACAGGGCGACCGTGACCTCGACGAAGAAGTAAGCAAAGTTGAGCCCTGCCACGGTGAGAACAGCAGCCTTGAGCTGCTGAGCAAGAGTACGAGAACGTCGTTCGGGCATCACACGGTCTTCACCTCGGCGGAATTGAAGACGGAGCGGCCTAAACCGAAACCAAACCGCTGGTCTCCATCATCGCCGCCACGAACCTAGATCGGTAAAGCGCCATACTCTCCCTACCCCTCCACAAGAGAGCGCTTCACCGAAGTCCTGCCTCTGTCAGACCGAGGTAGTGGGGCTACTTCAAACCGTCGCACCCGGCCACCTCACGCTTAGCGGATCTGTTTGCTTTTAGGATTCTGTGTTAGGCACCGGCGGTGGGGGTGTGAAGCGGTTGAGTCGGGCCGAGTTGACGACGACGCTAATGCTGGACAGTGCCATCGCCGCTCCGGCAACCATTGGTGAGAGCAACGCGCCGGTAAGTGGGTAGAGTAGGCCGGCTGCGAGGGGGATTGCTGCTGTGTTGTAGCCGAACGCGAGGACGAGGTTTTGGCGGATGTTGCGCAGGGTGGCTTTGGAGAGTGCGATCGTTTTTGTCAGCCCTGAGAGGTCCCCGGACATGAGGGTCACGTCAGCGGCTTCGATGGCGACGTCGGTTCCGGTTCCGATGGCTATGCCGACGTCGGCTTGGGCGAGGGCGGGGGCGTCATTGATGCCATCGCCGACCATGGCCACGAGTTTGCCTTCGTCTTGCAGGTTACGAATTTCGGCAGCCTTGTGTTCGGGCAACACTTCGGCCAGTACCCGGTCGATGCCTACCTGTCGGGCGACGGCGAGGGCTGTTGCCTGGTGGTCACCGCTGATCATGGCAACTTCCAGGCCCAGCCTGCGTAGGCCAGCGACCGCCGATTTCGAGCTTGGTTTGAGGGTGTCGGCGACGGCGATGACGCCGGCCGGCTGGCCGTCAATGGCCACGAACATGGGTGTCTTTCCCTCGCCCGCGAACTGTTCAACCGCTTCCAGGAGGTCGCCGGTGGGTATCCCCTCCTCATTGAGCAGGACCGCGTTGCCGATGAGGACCTGCCGGTGATCAACGGTGGCACGTATCCCTTTGCCGGTGATCGATTCGAATCCGGTCGCGGGAATCAGTACCGCACCGCTGTTACGGGCGCCGTCGGTGATCGCTGCAGCCAACGGGTGCTCGCTGTCCGCTTCGGTCGACCCTGCCAGGCGAAGGAGCTCTGCCTCGTTGATGCCAGCTGTGAACACGTTGGTGAGGGCGGGTTTGCCCTCGGTGAGGGTGCCCGTCTTATCCAGGACGACGGTGTGCAGTTTGTGGACTGTTTCCAAGGCAGCAGCGGTCTTGATCAGCACGCCTAGGGCTGCGCCTTTGCCGGTCGCGACCATGATCGACAGTGGTGTGGCTAGGCCCAGCGCGCAGGGGCAAGCGATGATCAGCACGCTCACGGCTGCCACGACGGCCAGCGGGAGCGAATCGGCGAGGACGAACCACAGGACGAACGTGGTGATCGCGATGAACACCACTGCTGGTACGAAATAACCCGACACGGTGTCCGCGAGGCGTTGAATGGGAGCCTTGGAACTTTGCGCTTCCTGCACCAGCTTGATGATCTGCGCCAGGGCGGTATCTGATCCGACCCGGGTGGCGCGCATGGTGAACGCGCCGGTTGTGTTGACGGTTGCCCCGATCACGGTATCCCCGGTGGTTTTGGTCACCGGGATGCTTTCTCCGGTGACCATCGATTCGTCGATGGTCGAGTGACCGTCGACGATTTCACCATCGACAGGTAGTTTCTCTCCTGGGCGGACTCGGATGTCGTCACCGACGCGTACCTGCTCAACCGGTGTTTCTACTTCCTGCCCGTCCCGCAGGACGCGTGCCGTCGCGGGAGTCAGTGCGACGAGGGCGCGGATGGCGTCTCCGGTACCTGCCCGGGCGCGCGCTTCGACCAGCCGGCCCAGAAGGATGATCGTGATGATGAAAGCCACCACTTCGTAGTAGACGTCTCTGACGCCTTCCGGGAGGATCTGTGGGGCGAAGGTGGCAACCAGGCTGTAAAGGAAAGCAGCGGTGGTTCCCAGGGTGATCAGGCTGTTCATTTCAGCGGAACGGTTTGCCAATGCCCGCCATCCGATCCGGTGGATAGGCCAGCCGACGACCAGCATCACCGGCAGGGCAAGCATCAACTGGCTCACCGGGCTCTGCAAGATGCCAGGCACATACTGCTCGCCGACTAATTCGGAGACCATGACCGCGTACAACACTGGCAGGGTCAACACCGTCCCCAGACCAACCCGCCATCGCAGGTCTTTCAGCTCAGCTCTACGAGCCTCGGCCTCTGCATCCTCAGTTGACGCCGAGCCCGGCTCGGGGCGCAGACGTGCGGGGAAGCCGGTTAAATCGGCGACCGTACGCTCGAGTGTGTCAATGTCGACCTGCTCGGCGTCATAGGTCAGGACAGCGCGTTCGGCGCCGAAGTTGACCACGGCAGACCCGACTCCCGTCAGGGAGCGGAGTTTGGATTCACTGCGTTCAGTGTCGATGGGCAGGCTGCGCAGGGCTCCCGGCAGCATGAACTCGGCACGCAGGTAATGGTCTTGAAGCTCAAGTGTCGGCCCAACACCGACAGCCCTAGCCACTTTGCTGGCGCTGCTACCACTGTCCGATGTTCTGACCGCAGACCCGCCAGTGTCCCCGGAAGCCTTCCCAGAAGTAGAGGTGCCATCGGCCGGGGGAGGTTCAACGATGAGTCTGCCGTGCAGCATGTTCATGCCACACGCCCAGGGATACTCACCCGGCTCCTCAATCATCAGATCAACTGTTGTGGTAGCGAAAGCCGCCAGGGAAGCGCTCTTGCGCAGATCAGGGAAAACCACGCGACTAGTGCAGTCGCTGTTGTCCTGCCGGTCAAACCGTAGCTGAACAGGAACCCCTGCGGTGACCTGGATCAGATTCGGGGAATATCCGCCGCGCACTGAAATGTCCACAACCTGCCTTCCGGCGCGGACCAGAGCCACCTCGGCAGTGCGCGGTGCAAAAAAATACCACGCCAGAAAACCGATTGCCAGAATACCTCCGGCTATCACCACTGCATCGACTACATCCATCAACACTTCTCCCGTTAGCTTTGCCTGTCATAGAGCCCCGGCACAACACCATCGAACCCCTTGCTACTATGGAAGATAGTATCGCATGTAGCGACGAAAGGTAGAACGATCATGCAACCAAACACAGCGGGGCTAGATACCTCGACCAGAGTTGGCCAGATGCGGCTAGTACCGCGCCCAACACAGAGGGTCGCCCGCCTCGCGGGCAGTATCGCGGTCGCGTCGGTCGTCTTCCTCACTGGATGCGGAGCAGCCGATCCGTTGGCACAGCAGGCGTCGGCCGGGGACAATAAAAACTACATTGCAGGGGATGGCTCCGTCTCAGAATTCGCCGCCGAAGACCGCGAAGACCCAATATCACTCGAAGGAACTCTTCTCGACGGAAGCACAGTCAGCACCACCGACCTTCAGGACCAAGTGACTGTGCTCAACTTCTGGTATGCCGCCTGCGCGCCATGCCGCGTGGAAGCGCCGGACCTAGAAGCGCTCCATCAGGAGTTCTCCGGCCGAGGCGTGCAGTTCTACGGCGTCAATATTCGAGATGAAGCACCCACAGCGACCTCGTTCGAACGAAACTTCGGCATCTCCTATCCGAGCATGCTCGATACCGACGGAAGCATCTTGTTGGGGCTGAGCGCACAAGTCCCCCCACAAGCGGTGCCAACCACTCTGGTATTGGATAAACAGGGGCGTATCTCCGCGCGGATACTCGGCATAGCGGAAAAAAGCACCCTCAAAGCGCTCATAGAAGCCGCGTCCGGCGAGCCGTAACCTGACCATCCCCCTCCGGGACACGCAATGGCTGCGCCGAACCGGCTTCTGGAAGCCTCCAAACACACCGTCGACCGGCTGATGCGCGAGGAGGGCATGAACGGTCTGATCAGGGGTTCTGAGACCCATACCACGGTCCACGGCAAGGACGGCCGCCGCGCCGGGATCTGCTGAATCGGGACTTCACAGCCCTCTGCGCGAACACGACGCGCTACTGCGCGAACACCGTCAACACTCCACGGAGCCAACCTTCCAAGAGGACTATCCCACTCACCGGCCCATGGTCGAGCGGTCCATCGCCTGGCTCACCCGCGGCAACCGACGCGTTCGGCACCGGGGCATCAGCCGGAACAACTCACGGCTACAGCGACGGATCGCGGGACTAAGCCTGCGACGAATGCTGGCCCTCGGACTGACCGCGAAGCAGGGAACATGGAGCGCTGGGCCAATCCACCGCTCCAACCCGGTTCATCCATAAAACCACTCGATGACAGCCCAAATTCGAGGCAGAATGAACGCAACCGGGCGGAGCGACCCCGCTGTCGCACCCAAAACGCTGACCAGAACACGCCGCTAGACGGCCATTGATGGCGTTCCGATCTCCCGATTACCTCGTTGTTCAGCAGCCTTCTAGCGGCGGCGGTCCAAGTGAAGCCGGGTCCACCTTTCTGAAGCCAACTCAGCCGTAAATGGCTCCGCCCCGGCGCTCAGCCGGTGCTATCGAGGATCAGGCGCACCGCTTCCGTTGGTTGGTCCCAGTGCGGGAAGTGACCGCAGTTTTCAAACCAGTGGAGCGTTGCATCCGGGAACAGCTCGGTGGCCCGCGCCGCCTGACTGGGAACGGTGACCTTGTCCTTCCGCCCCCATCCAATAACCATTTTGCCCTTGAGCGAACCAGCAGGCGCGCCTTCCTGACGGGGTCCGTGAATCAGCGCGTTGAGGGCCGGGTCGAGACTGGTCGATGTTTTGAAACCGCGAAGCTCGTGCAGGACCAGATCTTGTGGCAGCTTCCAGGGACGGGCGGAGAACTGCGCCAACAGGGCAGTGCGGCCCGCGGGATTGCCTGTGAGGAAGGGCAGTGCCGGTTGGATGCGGCGCACCAGTGCTACGGATGCCTTGATGCTTGCACCAAAGATGGCTGCCTGGCGGTCATTCCAAAATCCACCGGGGTCCAGTGCGACAGTCGTGCCAGCGTGCCCTCGACGTGCCATTTCCATCACCATCCGGGCGCCCATGGAGCTGCCTACCAGATCAAGGTCGCCCAGTTCCGCGTCGCGGATAAAGGCTTCGACGGCGTCGGTCAGCGTGGCAATGGTGGTTTCGCCGGTCAACGGCTCTGATTCGCCGCAACCGGGGAGGTCGACGGCGATGACATCGCGTTCAGCGGCCAGCGCCGGGATTATCGGGTTCCAGTTGCCAATACTGGAACCGAGCCCGTGGATCAGGAGGAGTGGCTTACCGGAGCCTTGCCGGGTTGAGTGCAGCATTGTTTCACTCTAACCCGGATTCTTCATCGCCCGTCTGATCGGCAGAGAATTCTGAGTGGGCCGCTGTTGGTCTGGTGCAGGTTGTCTTCGGGCATGACAGTGTGTCCCTTGGGTCGCTGGGTGGTTGCCGGTTCCATTGGCCAATGGATTTCCTGCATTGGTGGTCGGCGGGTTTCCGACCGGTGGCCCGGCTGTCTTCGGGCTACCGGGGATTCTTGGGTCAGTCACGTGCTGCGAGGAACCGTTCGAGGGCGGGGAGGTCGTCGGTGTTGATGTGGTCGACACCAGCATCCGCCAGTTCTGTCCAAACGGCTTCACGTGCCGCTCCGGGGAGGTCCGGTGTTGCCCAGAACCGGACGCGTGCGTCCCGTTCGTGGGCAGTAGCGACGTAGGTCCGGAGTTTTTCGCGTTCAGCGGCCGGCATTTCGCCTACGCCCTGCCAGAGGAAAAGTTGGTTCCAGTTGTTGCTGATCAGGGGCATAAGGTTCGCGGGCAACGCGGAAATCAGGTCGGTTGCGCGTCCGTCGTAGAAGCTCGCGCGTTGCTGGTCTGCCGCCATCGTTGCTAGGGGACGGTTGCCGCTCACGACGACGCTCACCGCGCCCTGTTTCACTTTTCCGTTGTTGAAGCGGGTGAGCATGGAGCGGTGCTTGTCGAGCTCGGACTCAAGGGCCGCGTAGGTTTGCTCGGCATCACCTTTGATGTCGACCAGCAACTGGAACTCGCCGTCCCATCCCGGGTAGACGCTGCCAGCTTTCCCGTCGACCAGTTCATCGAGCGGGTCAAGGTAGAGGCTTTCGAGTGTCACTCCAGCAGTGACATCTTCGCGGTCATGAGCCACGAGGAGCTCGCCGTCAACGAGCCAGACATCAGCTTCGACACTGGTGAAACCGTGCTGAAGTGCATCGAACAGCGGACGGTCGTGCTCGTAGTCGTTATGCGCATGCGCCGCCTCGCGTGGTGAGCCGAGTGATACTTCCTCTGCTGTCTGGGCTGCGTTCGCCGGAATGGCTGTAGAGATGGCAAGGGACGAGCAGACGAAGAGCAGAACGAACGGACGGGGCAAGGACATGGTCCTCAACTTTCATAAGGGGGATGCTGGCCCTCTGACGCTAGGACGTTCAGGTGAGCATTAGGCTGACACACGCTGGCGCACAGGTGAACATCGCACGACGCCAGGTCAGGCGAGCATCGGGTAATTCATCAGCCCGGACGACGCAACCAGGCGTGAATCGCCTGAACTCGTTGGCAGTCTTCGGCGGTTCCGAGTTTCGTATGCTGGGTCGGATACCGCTGATGCCTAGCACGGCAACGCCACGGCGAAACTTTGCAGAACCGTCCTGTCAGGCATGCTGGGCCTGGACGGTAATCCACTCCGCGACGTCGCCACTATCCCGACGAACCACAAGGAAGTCCGGGCGCTCAGACTACCCGAGGTCGACGCGCTCCGTGCCGGCCTTCGACAATGGGAGGCAAACAAGACGCAGGCAGGCCGCTACCCCACCGTCGACATGCTCGACGTCGTCGACATCATGCTGGCCACCGGTGCCCGCATCGGCGAGGCTCTAGCCATCCGCTGGCAGGACATCGATCTGAAGGCAGAGCGGCCGACAGTCACCGTCAACGGAACCATCGTCTATATGCCGGGACAGGGCCTGACCATCCAGGACCACCGTAAGAGCACCAATAGCCATCGACGCCGATGACCTTCACCGCCGTGAACCGGTTCGGGACGTCAATGAGGACCCGTCTTCCCTCGGCCAGGACAGCGTCGTTCGCGGTGTTCCAGGACACGCCGAGGCCTTCAGCGACCCGGGCGACGGTGAGATGCTGAGATGCTGAGGTGCTGACAGACGATGCCTTCCAATGCCCAGCGCAGGCCCCGGCGGGAAAGCTTCGCTCTCGGCTGGGCGGCCTTCGTCGTGTCTTGGCGCCACGCATGCCCGCACCTGGTCCACCGGTACCGCCGGATCCGGATCAGCAACGTCGTCGGTCGCCACCCCAACGGCTCGTGCGCGAGTCGGCGGATCACCGTGTCCCGAGGTACGCCCTGGCATCCGCAGCGTCGGCACCAGTCATCGGGCGCGACCGCCCGGCACGCGGCCACCGCCCGACCGGGCTCCAACCGCTGGCCAACGGCTTCCAAACCAAGCTCGTTAAGGCGGCAAAACGTTGTCAGGTCAGGGCGAACAAAGGTAGCGTTAAGCACGTCGGGGTCTTCCAGATGGGTTGTGTGAGAACTTCCATCATCGGGAGATCCCGACCCCAATCACGGGACCGACGCGCCAACCCCGACTACACCCTCCATTGCGAAGAGCCTCTTAACAGCGACGCGGGAAGCCAATCCACCTCTATCCGTTACACCGACACCCTGGCCCTGGAGGGCCTGCAGCCCTCGATCGGCAGCGTGGGTGACGCGTATGACTGTCAGTTTGTTTCTGTCGGGTCGAGACTGATCCGGTAACCCGGCCGGCGCGGTCTGACTCTTGCTTACGATCGGCCCGATAGGTGCCTTTGCGTTGATCTGTCGACCGTCCGACTGGTCTTGCAGTAAGGGCTGTCGCCTGTCGGATGTGACCTGATAGGAGCCTGGAGCAGACTTTGCGAGCGTCCCCGTGACAGTCCTGTCCACCCGCTGGCGACAGCGTGATTCCACGCCAACGGGCAGAAGGACAGGACACGATGACGGATCTCACCTCGACGCGATCGGGCCACATTGTGGTCGGCGTCGACACGCACAAACACATCCACGTAGCCGCCGTGGTGGACACGATCGGTGGCATCCTCGCGACGCTGACGATCCCGACCGACACCGGCGGGTTCTGGCAGCTACTGGCTTGGGCGGAAGAGTTCGGCCGGATCCTCGCGTTCGGGATCGAGGGCACCGGCTCCTACGGAGCCACGCTGACCTGGTTCCTGCGCCGACACGACATCAAGGTCGTCGAAGCCGGCCGCCTTGACCGGCGGCTGCGGCGCGCGAATGGCAAGTCCGACACCCTTGATGCGAAAAAACGCCGCCACGAGCGTGCTTGCAGGATTCGCGACCGCAATCCCGAAGACCGCAGACGGCGCCGTCGAGATGATCCGACAGCTGAAAGTCGTGCATGATTCCGCGGTCGTCAACCGTTCCTCAACAATAATCATGATCAAAGCGATGCTGGTCCACGGCTCGGACGAGCTGCGCCGCGAGACGAACAAAATCTCACCTCCCAGGCTCGCCCGGCACCTCGCAGGGTCACGGCCGCGGAACCTGAACACTCCCGACGACGCGCTGCGCCACTTGGTCCGCACCCTGGCGCGACGCTGGCTCGCCCTCGACGCCGAAGCCAAAGAACTCGAGGGCCTGATCGACGCCCTCGTACGTCGCACTGCGCCGCAGCTCCTCGAGCAATTCGGGATCGGAGTCGACACCGCTGCCGAGATTCTCATCGTCGCCGGAGACAACCCTGAACGGATCCGCTCCGAAGCCGCCTTCGCTAAACTCGCCGGAATTGCCCCCGTCCCCACGGGTTCAGGGATGACCAGCGGAAAGCATCGCATCAACCACGGCGGGCATCGCCAGCTCAACGCCGCAATCTATCGAACGGTCATCGTCAGAATGAGATTCCACGAACGGACCATCGCCTATGTCGCCCGCCGGACCGCAGAGGGCCGGAGTAGACGCGACATCATCCGCTGCCTCAAGCGCTACGTCATCCGCGAGGTCTACCACCTCATCAAACCGAACCCGACAACCGGCGAAAACAGGAGTTGACAACTATAGGAGCTTCAATGCCGCCGCCGAAACGGTGATGGGGCTATTCAAGAACAATCTACAAACCGGCCCGTCACCCGACACAGCCGCCAACAGACAGGCGGCATGATTCCCGGGACGGTTCATTCCGGAAACCGACGTGCAGCAAATCGCCTTCGAATGGGTCCACTGGTGGGACGGTTCATTGGTTCAAGGTGCTGATTTTCGTCGGTGAAAAAAAGGTGTCCCCGTGCGCCATCTGGTTGATCGTGTCACTGGGAAGATTTCAGCCGTGGTTCGTGTTCGGACCAGCCTTGAAACTCCCGACGAACTCGAATCCCAAGTAATCAATTTCGCCATTTTCATCACTTCGGTGACCGTCAGGTTCTTTTGGCCGCGTATCGACCTCTTCACAGAATGCTAAGGGCAGTTATGCAACCTTCCCACGTGTACGTCGTTCAGTGAGACCCGGATACCCAGCAGGTTTTCCATAGGGGAACCAGGATTGAAAGAGAGTCGGCGAAAAGAGTTGGTCCAAGACCATGAAGGCAGCGCCTCGGAGGCCCGCGCGGTCGGAGTTCATGGATGGGAGGATCCGGAGTGAACGGGTTGCCAAGGGGAGGGAACGCTCAAGAATTGTCGTCCGTATTTGTGAGAGGTAAAGATCACCAGCGCCGATTACGCCTCCACCGAGCAGAACCAAAGATGGATTGAACAGGTTTACTAGGTTGGATATCGCCTCACCGACCATCCTTGCAGATTCCTGTAGTAGATCTCGTGCTAAAGCGTCACCGCGGCTGGCCGCGTCAGCGACGTCCTCGGCACTCACAGACCCGGCGGAGGCGAGTTTTGTAGCCAGTATCGCGCTGTGACCTGCCCTGGCGACTTGTTCACCGCGCCTTCCTATAGCTGTGCCTCCTGCAAGTGCTTCGAGGCATCCTCTTTTTCCGCAGCGGCAGACCACTGTGCTGGAATCTGAAATTACGATATGCCCAATGTCGCCTGCACTGCCCTGGGCTCCGCGGTGGAGGCGGCCTTGGGAAACCAGTCCGGCCCCGATTCCGGATCCAATCTTAAGGCAGATGAAATCCAGGTCATTTTGGGCCAGGCCGCCGCGTAATTCGCCCAGTGCGATGAGGTTCACATCGTTGTCGACCCATACCGGGGCGTCGAATTTTGACGAGAAGTACGCTCTCACGTCGAAACCGTTCCAGCCGGGCATGATGGGAGGCACGACCGGCTGGCCTGTCGCGAACTCGACTGGCCCTGGTAATCCGATACCGACGCCCCATACCGGGGCATCACCTTCTCGTGTACTGAGTATTTCGGTGAAAAGCTGGTGCACACGGCTAAGAGCGATCTCGGGTCCATCAGTAATGTCGGCGTCTTCTACATGTACGTCCGAGAGATTTCCGGCAAGGTCTGACACCGCAACTGCAACGCTCGTCGCACCGAGCTCTGCGGCCAAAATCATGCCGGCTTCGGCGCAGAAAGTTATGCGCCGGGGAGCCCGGCCGCCGCTAGAACGCGCCAAATTTCCTTCGCGAAGTAGTCCGGATTGTTGAAGAGTGGCGACCCGTTGCGTAACGACGTTTCGGCCTAAACCGCTGTACTCGACCAACTCGGGACGGGTGGATGCCCGGCCTGAACGCACCCCCTGCAGAAGAGAAAGGAGCCCCCCAAGATGCTCGAAGGTGCGCCCCACCTCGTCTAGTGCTTCCATTGCTTCACTCCTTTTTCCCAGATTAATCCTAATTTAGTACAGAATGTGTTGACTTCTGCACGATACATGCATAAGTTTGTGATGTGCCCCACCATTGTCGGGGCTCAGCATGAATAAAAGCGTCCAGTGACGCCCACAGCCTCTGCCGTTCCATCGAGCGAATGGCATCACCTCCCGGGAGATCAATGATGAAACTCACCTATCGCTTCGCGGCAGTGGCGGCAGCAGTCGCGCTTGCTGCCACTGGTTGCAGTACCACGAGCACCTCAACATCCACCGAAGATGCAGGGGTGAGCGAAAAGGCGAATGCCGCGCTGGCAAAGATTTCGGACACCGTCCTCAGTGAGGGCCCCAACGGTGAGGAAGCGACACCCGCCAGTGAGATTGAATTGACTGAGGAAGACGTAGCAGCGGTCAACGCCCTCGGTGCCAAAGCAGCAATTGTCATGCACTACGGTGGCAATGACTGGGCAACGGCACAAATCGATGGTCTTCGAAGCGAGTTTGAACGCCTAGGGATTGAAGTCACCGCTGTCACTGACGCCAACTTCAAGCCAGACAAGCAGGTCTCCGACTTGGAGACGGTGATGGTTCAGGACCCGGATGTCATCATTTCGATTCCAACCGACCCCGTTGCTACCTCCAGCGCCTACAAGCGGGCTGCCGATGCTGGGATCAAGTTGGTGTTCATGGACAATGTTCCCCAAGGTCTGACGGCCGGCGAGGACTACGCATCCGTGGTTTCCGCAGATAACTACGGCAATGGGGTTGCTTCGGCACATTTGATGGCTCGCGAGCTCGGCGGCCAGGGACAGATTGGCCTGATCTACCACGAAGCGGAATTCTTCGTGACCCAGCAGAGGTATGACGGATTTAAGGAAACCATCACCAGTGAATACCCCGATATTGAGATCGTCCAGGAACAGGGTATCGCTGGTCCGGACTTCGCTGGGGACGCACAGGGCGCAGCCAACGCGATGATCACCCAGTATCCGACCCTTGGCGGTATTTGGGCTGTGTGGGATGTCCCCGCCGAGGGTGTCATGGCAGCTGCACGCGCTGCAGGTCGCACTGATCTGAAGATCGCGACAGAGGATCTTGGTAAAAACGTCGCCATCGCACTAGCAAAGGATGAGCTCGTGATCGGGCTCGGGGCCCAGGTCCCGTTTGACCAGGGTGTGACGGAGGCTCGTCTTGCTGCCATGGCGTTGCTTGGCCGCGAAACACCACCCTATGTTGCGCTCAGTTCGCTTCCCGTGGATCACGACAATGTACTTGAAGCGTGGGAGCAGGTCTATCAAGAGGAAGCGCCGCAGGACTTACGGGACTCCTTCAAGGACTAGGACTAACCGACTCCGGAGGACCAGCGCTGCTGGTCCTCCGGCCATTGAAAGGTAAGGCCATGGCCGAAAAGGTCAAAGCAGTCCAAATGCGCTCCATCTCGAAAAGCTTCAGTGGCGTACGTGTCTTGCAGGATGTTGACTTCGATGTCGTTGCCGGTGAAGTGCACGCCCTTGCCGGCGGTAACGGGGCTGGCAAATCCACCCTGATGAAAATTCTGCAGGGCGTGTACCAACTGGATTCCGGGGAAGTGGAGATTTCGGGCAAAAAGGCTGACTTGAACTCCATCCATGACGCGAAGGCGGCAGGGATCGGGATGGTTTTCCAAGAGTTCAGCCTCGTCCCGGCGTTGACCGTCGCACAAAACATTTTCCTCGGTGTCGAGCCGATGAATAGAGGCTTGATTGATGACGGCGAGTCGGTACGCAGAGCGGCGAAAATTTTCGAGGACATGGAGGTTGCGGTTGATCCGAGGGCGACCATCGCGGACCTTGGCACCGCGTATTGGCAGCTGACGGAAATCGCCAAGGCACTGGCACAGGACGCGACCGTGCTGATTATGGATGAACCGACCGCCAGCCTTGCCCGTCACGAAGCAGAGGCGCTTTTCGACCTGGTCGACCGGCTCAAAAAGCGTGGGATTTCCATCATTTATATCTCACACCGGATGGACGAGGTGTACCGGATAGCGGACCGCATCACCGTACTCCGCGACGGGCAGTGGCTGTTCACCAAGGCGCTCACTGAGGTAACTCCAGAAGAAATTGTGGAGGGCATCGTCGGTAAGAAAATCGAAGGGCAGCTTGCCTACCAGGCACGAAACGCTACAACCGGTGAGGGGGCACCTGTGATTGAGGTTGAAGGGCTCACCGCCGGTGACCGGGTGCGTGATGTGACCTTTTCCGTCCGTGCCGGTGAAATCGTTGGCCTTGCTGGCCTGATGGGTAGCGGGCGCACTGAACTGACCCGGGTCCTCTTCGGCGTCGACCGCGCGAGCGGCGGAACCATCAGCATCCGGGGCAGAAAAACGAACATCAGCAATCCCCGCGACGCCATGAGGGCAGGAATCGCCCTCATCCCTGAGGACCGACGGGAACAGGGACTCGTCCTCGATCATTCAGTGCGCGAAAATCTTCTGCTACCCCTTCTCGACCACCTCAAGAAGGGCCCCTTCCTTAGTCAAGCGGCGGGAAAGACACTGTCCTCCTCACTGCTTGCGCGGTTCGCCGTCAAGACTTCCCACCCGGACAAACCAGTCAGGCTTTTGTCTGGCGGCAACCAGCAGAAAGTCGTCCTGGCTAAGTGGCTTGGCACCGAACCAGACATCCTCATCCTCGATGAGCCGACCGCCGGCGTCGACATCGGCACCAAAAGCGAAATCCTCGCAATGATCAGGGCGATTGCTAGCGAAGGAAAAGCGGTCATCGTGATTTCTTCCGAGTATCCCGAGCTCCTCGCGGTCAGTGACCGCATCCTCATTCTTAAAGCCGGATCCATTTCGGCCGAACTCGACCGGGCCGAGATCCCAGACGAGGAATACCTTCAACTTGCAGTCCAAGGGGTCTGAGCCATGAATGTAACATCAACATCAAATCCACCTACATCCGAGATGAGCCAACGCCTCAAAGGGCTCGACTGGCGACGGTACGTCATTTACATCGGATTCGTCGTGGTCTTCATCCTCTTCGCGGTTCTCTTAGGCGATCAGGGGTTTCTCAGCAGCAACAACCTCCTGAATATTTTCAGGCAGACTGCGACCATCACCGTCATCGCGGTCGGTATGACCTATGTCATTGCGTGTGCGGAAATTGACCTCAGTGTGGGTTCAGTAGCAGGCCTATCGAGCGTATGTTCGGCCATGGCCATCTCGCAGTGGGGTCTTTTACCGGGCATCGCGGCTGGTTTGGGAGTTGGTTTGGCTGTAGGTGCGATCAATGGAGCACTGGTTAGTCTCCTGAGCATCCCATCCTTTCTGGTGACCCTCGGCATGCTTGGCATCGCTGCAGGCGTTGCACAATGGATCACGGCCTCCGCTCCGCAACCCATCCTCAACGAGACTTTTAACATGCTCTTCGGGTCCGGAAACCTCGGACCGATACCAGGGCTGCTGTTTTGGAGTCTGGCGTTCGTCATTATCGGCGCAATTGTCATGTCCCGCACGAAGTTCGGCCGCCAGGTCGTAGCCACCGGGGGAAATCGCACGGCGGCGGAGTTTACCGGCATCAACACCAAGAAGATCAAGTTTCAGGTACTGCTGATCTCGGGTGCTGCCGCTGGCGTCGCGGGCATGTTGTATGCCGGACGCCTGCAATCAGGACGGTTCCAATGGGGTGAAGGCGACGAGCTTTCGGCTATCGCTGCGGTCATCCTTGGCGGAACCAGCCTTTTCGGTGGACACGGACGAGTCGTTGGCACCTTGGTTGGAGCCCTGCTCATCGGCCTGATCAACAACGGGCTTATCCTCGCGGGCCTTGAGAGCAGCCAGCAGCAAGTAGTCCGTGGCGCTATCATCATCCTGGCCGTCGCCCTTGCACGGAAGAAGTAACGGCGATGAATCCCCAACTTCGAGCAGGCATTATCGGCACCGGATTCATGAGCGGAGTCCACGCGCAGGCAATCAGAACCGTCGGTGGCACGGTGACCCGTGTGGCTGGCAGTTCCCAAGCCAGCGGTGATGCTTTCGCCCGCCGGATAGGCGCCGAAAGCGCAGTACCCACCGCAGATGCTCTCATTGGATCTGACGACGTCGACGTCGTCCACATCTGTAGCCCTAACAACACGCACGCCGAACTCGCGCTCAAAGCGATCAAAGCAGGCAAGGCGGTGGTATGCGAGAAGCCCTTGGCCACAACCGTTGCCGATGCGCAAACTCTCAACGCAGCAGCCGACGCCGGGGGCACGATCACAGCTGTCCCTTTCATCTACCGTTTCTATCCTGCAATTCGGGAAGCGCGGGCGCGGATCCTCTCCGGTGAGGGCGGCAACTTGTGGCTTCTGCATGGTTCCTACCTCCAAGACTGGCTGAGTGCGGACGACGCAACCAATTGGAGGGTCAATCCGGAGCTGGGCGGAGGGTCTCGGGCGTTTGGTGATATTGGCGTCCACTGGTGCGACCTAATGGAGTTTGTCACCGGTCACCGGATTGTGCGATTGATAGCAACGATGTCAAATGCATTTCCCCGTCGTGTAACGGAAGGGGAAATGAAAACCGTTTCGACTGAAGACGGCGCAAACATCTTGTTCGAAACCGACCAGGGAGCATCGGGCTCGCTGGTCATCAGTCAGGTATCGCCAGGACGGAAGAACCGTCTGTGGTTTTCCTTCGACGGCACCAAAGCGTCCTACAGCTTTGATCAGGAAAACCCGGGAAACCTTTGGATTGGGGGGAGCCGGTCCACGCAGATCCTGCCCGCGGGCAATGACAGTCTCGGGGCGTCCGTTTCAGCTGATTACGCGTTCCTGCCCGCAGGTCACCCGCAGGGCTACCAAGACTGCTTCAACGCATTCGTCGGAGACATGCACGCAGCCGTGCGCGGTGAACGACCGGAAGGACTTCCCTCGTTCGCCGACGGGCTACGTTCAGCGCAACTTACCGAAGCCGTCATCACCTCTGCCGCATCACGCTCCTGGACCGACATCCCGCTGCCAGTCACAGCCCACAGTTACCTATCAATATCCTGAAAGGCCTGTCATGAAACTTGGATATCACTCGCAAACCTGGGGTGGCGTTGTAGGCCATCCAGTAGGTGTCACCAGCATCAAAGATCTCTTCTACCGAACCAACGGGTCGATGGAGAACGCCATCCGCGACATCTCTTCAGCCGGATACGCGGGCACCGAGATGTTTGATGGCAACCTAGTGGACTACGCGGATCAACCACAGGTGCTGCTCAACGCACTTGCAGAAGCGAACCTTGAACTCGTAAGCGTTTACAGTGGTGCGAACTTTATTTACGCGGACGTTCTTCCCGATGAGCTTCACCGCATCCACCGCGCGTCCGAACTCGCTGCAACCTTCGGCGCGGAGCGCCTGGTGGTGGGCGGAGGCGCCAGGAAAGCTGCTGGCACTACCGATGAGGACTACCTCCGGCTGGGCGAAGCGCTGGACCGAGTCACCGACATCGCAGCAGGATACGGGCTTTCCGCCACCTACCACCCACACCTATCAACGATCGTTGAAAGCCCCGATGAGCTGGAACGGCTCATGGTCAACACCGGTATCGGTTTCTGCCCGGATACCGCGCACCTAGCTGCCGGCGGCGGGGATCCAGCAGCACTGATTCGCCGGTACCCCGACCGTGTCCGCCACGTCCATCTCAAGGACTTTCGTCAGAACCCGTTCCAGTTCCTGCCGCTGGGCGAGGGAGACCTCGACTTCCCCGATATCATCCAGGCAATCCGCGAATCCGGGTATGACAGCTGGCTGATGGTGGAGCTCGACTCCTACGACGGCGACCCGAAAGTTGCCGCGGAAATTAGCAAAAAGTACCTCGACCAACTCCTGGAAAACTCCTAATAGTTTTCTGCCAACTGCTACAGACATAAGGAAGAGACATCATGCGTGATTTGAACGTAGGACTTATTGGGGGCGGTTTCATGGGCAAGGCTCACTCGCTCGCCTATGCAGCAATGCCGATGTTTTTCTGGCCGGCACCGGCACAGCCTGTCCGAAAGACGATCGCCGAGGCAACCCCCGAGCTCGCCGATGAGGCATCGCGCCGTTTCGGGTTCGAGAAGTCCACCTCGGACTGGCGAAGCATCATCGATGATCCCGAAATCGACGTGGTAGATATCGCGACGCCCAATCATCTTCATGCAGAGATCGCCATCGCAGCGGCACAGGCTGGCAAACACATCATCTGCGAGAAGCCTCTGGCGCGTACTGGGGAAGAGTCCAAGGCAATGTACGACGCCGTGAAAGACACGGAACTGGTGCACATGGTTGCGTTCAACTATCGCCGAACTCCCGCCGTTGTCTTGGCCAAGAAATACATCGACGAGGGAGCGATCGGTCGGATTACGAACTTTCGCGGCACCTACCTGCAAGATTGGAGCGCGGATCCGTCGTCGCCCCTGTCCTGGCGGTTCCAGAAATCTATTGCAGGTTCCGGTGCACTGGGTGACATTGGAACGCACGTCATCGACATGGCCCGCTACCTCGTGGGCGAGGTTTCCTCCGTGAACGCGCTTATGTCCACCTTCATTTCCGAGCGGCCGCTGCAGAGCGGCGGTGCGGATTCACTGGGTAAGGCCCGTGAATCCGAAGGGCCCAAGGGAGCCGTGGATGTGGACGATGAGTTCATGACACTGGTTCGGTTCGACAATGGCGCCGTAGGATCCATCGAAGCAACTCGAAACGCGCACGGCCGCAACAACTTCCTGACCTTCGAAATTCACGGTACCGAGGGCAGCATCGTGTTCAACTACGAGCGCCGAGACGAACTTCAGGTCTGCTTTGCCAATGATCCAGCCGACCGCAAGGGATTCAGGACCGTCTACACAGGGCCAGCGCATCCCTACGGCGACAGTCTGTGGCCCATTCCCGCTCTGGGCATCGGCTACGGCGAGACTAAGATTATTGAAGCCTTCGACTTCTTCAGCGCTATCGCCAACGGTGGGTCAGTCAGCCCGAACTTTGCGGACGGCTACCAGGTAGCTCTCATCGATGACGCAATTATCGAGTCGGCCCAGTCCGACACATGGGTAAAAGTGCCACGCGTTGAAAGCTGACATTAATCACGTAGTCCTCGTCCCGGTATTCGAAGCCCGCCCGGAGCAAGCAGCCACTCTTGGCCGCCTGTTATCAGAGCTCGCTGTGATCAGTCGCCGGGACGAGGGCTGCATCACCTACTCGGTACACACGGATGTCGAGAATCCTTCCCGTTTCGTTCTGTATGAGGTTTGGGAAAGTGCAGACAGCCTTGTTGCGCACGACGGCACTGACCACGTCCGCCAATTTTTGATCGATGTCAGCAACCTCCTGAAAGTTCCCTTCCAAGTGAGTCGGCTGCAAAAAGTCACCTGATGGGCACCAAATTCGGATTGAGCCGATTGATTCCAAGGAGAACCATGACCCGCAACTTCACCCTGTTCACCGGCCAGTGGGCCGACCTCCCGTTCGAGAGGGTTGCCGAGCTTGCCGGGCGGTGGGGCTACGACGGCCTCGAGATCGCGGTGTCCGGCGATCACCTCGATGCGTGGCGGTGGGACGACGACGCCTATATCCAGGATCGCCTCGACATCCTGGAGCGCAACAACCTGAAGGTATGGGCCATCTCGAACCATCTCACGGGCCAGGCGGTGTGCGATGACCCCATCGACTTCCGGCACGAGGCGATCGTGGGCCCCCGGGTGTGGGGCGATGGCGACCCCGAGGGGGTCCGTGGACGGGCTGCGGAGGAAATGAAACTCACCGCCCGTCTCGCCCAGAAGCTGGGCGTGAAGACGGTGGTCGGCTTCACCGGGTCTTCGATCTGGCAGTATGTCGCCATGTTCCCGCCCGTCCCTGCGGGCAGAATTGATGCCGGATACCAGGACTTCGCGGACCGCTGGAATCCCATCCTCGACGTGTTCGACGAGTGCGGGGTCAGGTTCGCCCACGAAGTACACCCCTCGGAAATCGCCTATGACTACTGGTCGACCCAGCGGGCGCTCGAGGCCATCGGGCACCGGCCGGCCTTCGGTTTGAACTGGGACCCCAGCCACTTCATGTGGCAGCAGATCGACCCGGTGGCGTTCATCTCCGACTTCGCGGACCGGATCTACCACGTCGACTGCAAGGACACCAAGATGCGCATGGGCGGCGGCCGCAACGGCATCCTGTCCTCGCACCTGCCCTGGGGCGATCCCCGCCGCGGCTGGGACTTCGTCTCCACCGGCCGGGGCGACGTGCCCTGGGAAGACAGCTTCCGCGCACTCACCGCGATCGGCTATGACGGCCCGATCTCCGTTGAATGGGAGGACGCCGGAATGGACCGCCTGCAGGGAGCACCCGAAGCGCTGGCCTTTCTCAAGCAGTTCGACTTCGCCCCGTCGGACACATCATTCGACGCCGCCTTCACCCAGTAGGTACATATCCAGTTCGCTTTCTTATACCGCTCGTCCCCCGCGAAAAGTGTTTTACAGCTGGGGTCCGCATCATCACAAGTGGAACCCGGTTAGGGTACATGGTTGCAAGACAGCGTGCGGAGCAAGGCGGCGGCGAAGCGGGAATGTCTCGACCATGTGTCTTGTAACCGAAGGGTTCCGAGACGCAGGTTCCCCTGTGGCAAACCGCCGTGGTCAACCGACCCCCTTCAATAACCCCCACGGAGATCGGATGAGGAGATCGGTTAGGTCAGGTAGCGAAGTGACGCTTGGTCCGTGGCGTACTGAAGAATACTCGATCGTTCTCGCGAAGGAGTTTCTGCGGGGGCTTAGACGCCATCCTGGGCGACCCGTTGAAGGACCCCGGGCGGCATGTTTCGGGGCGTGCTGGATATTCGAGGTCTTTATGCGGTCGCCGCGGACTTCGCGCAGTGCTAGCTCATCGCGCCGCAATAGTTGCCACTTGCGGCTTCTGGTGGCCGTTCATGGGCTCTGAGGTGTAGACGGCGAAGAGCACACCTTCAGCGCTGGTGTCGTGGCCGAGGTAGCTGGCCACCATCTTTGCGTAGCTGATTTCGGTGTTGGGCTTCGGCAGCTCGACGCGGAGAATTGGCTCTACGTGGTTGTCGGCGAGGGTGATGCAGACCAGGCCTTCCTGGGGCCAAAACCCCAGGGTGTGGCCAATGAAACTGAGGACGTCGGCGGAGGTTTTTATGGTTAGCGGTTCCATGTTCCTTCTCCTTCAGCGACTGGCCGGCACCGGGCGTGTCTGTCAGATTGTGCGTCGTTCTGATAGAGGAATTACCGCCGGGTACGAGGGGCCGGAGTGCAACTTGACCCAATCCCGCGCCTCGCTCCTGGTTGCGCGGAGGACCCGCCCAGCGATGATGGGGATCAGAATGACAAACAGCGAAGATGCTTCTGGTCATTTATGGGTATGTTTCGGTGGCACGGCATGACGCCGATAGTCCATTTGTTCTGTCAAGAAGCTACCTTGTTCGGTGACACCACCACGGCGCTTCTAAAGGCTCGCCTTGTTCCTGCGGTTCGGTCGCACACAGGTGGCGTTCAGCCCACCGCTTACCCACCGGAAACAACGAGCCGGGTCGAAAGGCGATGATCAGTCGGAATCACTCAAGGGGCGTTATTACTGGGGATTTATGGGGTGGTGGAATCCACCGGAAACTGACAAAAGACAGGGATTGCTAATCCGTTTGTCCTGGATTCAAGCCCCATCAGCCCTACCTCTGCGAAGTCCCCGGAACAATGCGTTCCGGGGACTTCGTTGTTTCGCCTGATCCCGCGTCGGTCATTGGCAACGAAGTTACTCATGGGTAACATAGTCCCAAGAACCGCTGGACTACGTAAAGGACACCCGCATGAGCAAGCCGGTCATCGATGTAAACAACCTCCCGTACGCTGACGGCGACTTCTACTCCTACGAAGCACTACTCAGCCAGAAGGAACGAGACCGGCTCGAAGAGATTCGCCAGTTCCTGAAAGCCGAAGTCAAGCCTCATGCCACGGGTTGGTGGAACGCCTCAACGTTCCCCAAAGACCTCATCCCCAAGCTTGCCGAACTGGATATAATGAGCCCGGTCCGCCGTCAGGGCTTCTCCAATCTGTTCGCCGGTCTGATGCACGCCGAGTTCACCCGCGCCGATACCTCAATCGCAACATTTATTGGGGTCCATGATGGTCTGTTTACCGGGTCGATCGAAGAACTTGCCTCGCAGGAGCAGCAGGAAGCCTGGCTCCCAGACATCTACTCGATGAAAAAGATCGGCGCGTTCGGACTAACCGAGCCTCTCGGCGGATCCGACGTGGCCGGCGGCACCCGCACCACGGCCCGCCGCGACGGCGATAGCTGGATCATCAATGGAGCCAAACGATGGATCGGAAACGCCACCTTCTCGGACTGGGTCGTCATCTACGCCCGTGATCTCGAGGACAACCAGGTCAAAGGCTTCATGGTGGACACCGGTCTCAAGGGTTACCACGCCACCAAGATCGAAAACAAGATTGCGCTGCGCACCGTCGAGAACGCCGATATCACCCTCGACAACGTAGTGGTCCACGACGACTTCCACCTTAAAGGGGCCAACAGCTTCAAGAACACCAACAAAGTGCTGAAGGTTACCAGGCTCTCGGTCGGCTGGCAGGCGGTAGGTCAGCAGCTCGCAGCATTCGATGTGGCGCGTCGCTACACAGTGGAGCGGTACCAGTTTGGGCGCCCGCTCGCCTCCTTCCAGCTCGTCCAGCAGCAACTCGTCGAGATGCTGGGTAATACTGTTAGCTCAATGGGCATGATGGTCCGTCTGGCGCAGCTGGAAGACGATGGGCTTGCTAAGGACGAGCAGTCGGCCATGGCTAAGGCCTTCACCACGGCACGAATGCGCAAGACAGTTGCCATGGGCCGCAGCCTGCTCGGCGGAAACGGAATTGTCACTGACTACGAAATGGCCAAGATCTTCTCCGACGCGGAGGCCGTGTACTCCTATGAGGGCACCCACGAGATCAACACCCTGGTGACAGGACGAGCCATCACGGGTATCGCCGCATTCGTCTAAGCCCATGCGTATCGTTTGACTCACGGGCCGTGCAGGGGGAGAAGCACCGACGGGCGGCGGTCAACGACAAAGTCGAGCGGATTCACGTAAACGCCACCCCGTCGGACCCCCCAGTGCAGGCAGGTCGTCGGGCAGTGCGTCCCGGCGGCTTCCGGACCTGAGGTGCGCAGATCGGCGGCGTCCGGTTCGGGGCCTCGCAGCTCAGACGCAAGGGCGCCGACCGTTTGGCCCTTGTGAACCACCTCCCCGCGCTGCAGGCGGGCAACTACTGGCTCGAAACTGCTCAGTAGCCCGCCGCCGTGGTCCACGGTGACCACCGGCCGGTCCACCACCCACCCAGTGAAGACCACCCGACCCGGCGCAGGGCTGCGGATGTCGACGGTCCCGGTGGCTGGGAGATCGACGCCTCGATGGCCTGCCAGCCACCGCTGGGCCGGTGGTTCAAAGGGTCTCAGCACCCTCGGTGTGGGGGAGAGCGGCCAGGTCCACGTTGGCTCGGCCGTGATGCCCGGGCCCGTGCGAACCGCACCGGCACCAGCGGACCCGGTGGCCAGCACCAGCAAGGCGCTAGCCACGAGCACCACGAGAGCGGCGGCCCTGCTCCGAACTGAACCATGAATTTGGCCTGGGCTCGTGACCTGGCCGGATCCCTGATTCCAGTCGGTGCTTCTGACCAGGGTGGAACCCTTGCCTGGGTCGGGGCCCCTGCCCCCGATTTTGCCCCCGCGCCGGACTCGGTTTCGAATGCTGCTCTTCGACATGGTTCAAGTGTTCGCCGGCCGGCCCTGCATTGGGGGTGTGGGGCTGCTATGTGGATAAGTGCAGTTATGCCTCCGGTCCCGGCTGACGAGCGCCCTGTAGTACACTCGATACAGCAGTTTGCTGCGATGCCGCGCGCCTTCCGCAAGATCTTCGGAGAGTGGCAGCTCGTCGTGACTGACTACGCGTATCTTTTCCCTTTGCGGCCCTGCGGGTCGCAAAGGGCATGGCTCCAACGGTCCGGAAAATCTTCCGGTGATGGACTCCATGGGCGAAGGCCAACTGGTACCAGGAGTGACGTTCATCCCGAACGGAACACTAGCAACCGTCAACAGGCAGAAACGGCGCCACGCGCCCTGCCGATAGAGAGGAACGACATGCCAGTCGTTACCATGCGCCAACTGCTCGACAGCGGCGTACATTTTGGCCACCAGACCCGTCGCTGGAACCCGAAGATGAAGCGTTTCATCTTCACCGAGCGCAACGGCATCTACATCATCGACCTCCAGCAGTCGCTGTCCTACATTGACCGCGCCTACGAGTTCATCAAGGCCACCGTCGCACACGGCGGCACGGTGCTTTTCGTTGGCACGAAGAAGCAGGCACAGGAAGCCATCGCCGAGCAGGCGACCCGCGTGGGCCAGCCCTACGTCAACCAGCGCTGGCTCGGTGGCATGCTCACCAACTTCCAGACCGTGTCCAAGCGCATCCAGCGCATGAAGGAACTTGAGGAAATCGACTTCGACGATGTGGCCGGATCCGGGCACACCAAGAAGGAACTCCTCCTCCTGCGCCGCGAACTTACCAAACTGGAAACCAACCTCGGTGGTATCCGCAACCTGACCAAGGCCCCTTCGGTCGTGTGGATCGTTGACACGAAGAAGGAACACCTGGCCATCGACGAAGCCAAGAAGCTCGGCATCCCCGTCGTCGCGATCCTCGACACCAACTGTGATCCTGACGAGGTTGACTTCCCGATCCCCGGCAACGACGACGCCATCCGCGCCGTTCACCTGCTGACCCGCGTGGTTGCAGATGCCGTTGCAGAGGGCCTGATCGCCCGTCACAACCGCTCCGGTGGAAACGACGCCGACGCCGCGACCGAGCCAATGGCCGAGTGGGAGCGCGAACTGCTGGGCGACAGCGCCGCAGACGCCGCACCAGCGGCAGACGCCGCGCCAGCAGTTGAGGAAGCCGGAACTGAAGCTGCACCTGCAGAGGCCGCCGCACCTGAAGCAGCAGCAACTCCTGCAGCCGAGGAAGCACCAGCAGCCGACGACAGCAAGTAACCGGATGAGGGGGTGCGGGTGTCTCACCTGCGCCCCCTTCTCTATCTGCCCAGGCGTCAGAGCCTGCAGGCACCACCCTTCTTGGACACAACATACTTAGGAGTTCATATGGCGAACTACACCGCCGCTGATATCAAGGCCCTCCGCGAGCGCACTGGCGCTGGCATGATGGACGTGAAAAAAGCCCTCGACGAGGCCGACGGCGACGCCGGCAAGGCGATGGAGCTCATCCGCATCAAGGGTTTGAAGGGTGCAACGAAGCGCGAGGGCCGTTCAACCGCTGAGGGCCTCGTAGCAGCCAAGGTCGACGGCAACGTCGGCGTCATGGTCGAGGTCAACTGCGAGACCGACTTCGTCGCCAAGGCAGGCCCGTTTGTCGAATTCTCCAACAAGGTCCTTGCCGCAGCGATCGAGTCCGGCGCCAACGACGTCGACACCCTCCTCGCCTACACGGTTGACGGCAAGCCCGTCTCCGAGCATGTCATCGAGGCCGGCGCCCTGCTGGGCGAAAAGGTGGCTATCCGCCGTCTCGCACGCATCGAGGGCAGCATCGTCGATGCTTACCTGCACAAGACGTCCAAGGACCTTCCGGCCCAGGTTGGTGTGCTTTTCGCTGTTGAGGGTGAGGGCGACGCCGCCAAGGAAGCCACCCACGACATCGCAGTCCACATCGCTGCCTACTCGCCGACCTACCTCGTCCGTGACGAAGTACCGGCGGAACTTGTCGAGACGGAACGTCGCATCGCCGACGAGACCGCGCGCGCCGAAGGCAAGCCTGAGGCAGCATTGACCAAGATCGTTGAAGGGCGTCTGACGGGCTTCTTCAAGGAGGGCGTACTCGTCGACCAGGCATTCGCCAAGGACGCCAAGAAGTCGGTGGCCCAGGTGTTGGCTGAGGCCAACTCCACGCCGACCGCATTCGCCCGGTTCCGGGTTGGAGCTTAGGTCAGTTAGGCACAGCAGGCAGTTGGACAAAGGGGTGGTTACCACGGTGATCACCCCTTTTTCCTGCCCCATGGGACAAGCCAGACGGCACCGCAACGTATTCTTTTAGCAACGAACCCCGCAACCGCCCTTGGAGGCACAATGGATAACTCTGATTTGGGCACGCATGGCCAGGAAAGCCAACGACGTCGGGTGCTTCTGAAGCTCTCCGGCGAAGTCTTCGGTGGTGGCAAGCTCGGCGTCGACCCGGAGACGGTCCGCTCGGTAGCGAAGCAGATCGCCGCGACGGTCGGTCAGGTGGAAGTTGCCATCGTCGTCGGCGGCGGTAACTTCTTCCGGGGAGCCGAACTTTCGCAGAGCGGCATGGACCGGTCCCGCGCCGACTACATGGGCATGCTCGGCACCGTCATGAACTGCCTGGCCCTGCAGGACTTCCTGGAGCAGGCGGGCGTCGAAACCCGGGTACAGAGCGCCATCACGATGGGGCAGGTCGCCGAGGCCTACATCCCGCGCCGCGCCATCCGCCACCTCGAGAAGGGCCGCGTCGTCATCTTCGGCGCCGGGGCGGGGCTCCCCTACTTCTCCACCGACACGGTCGCGGCGCAGCGGGCCCTCGAAGTGCACGCTGACCTGGTGCTGATGGCCAAGAGCGGTGTCGACGGCGTTTATACCGCCGACCCGCATAAGGATCCCTCAGCGAAGAAGCTTGAGACGCTTTCCTACGATGATGCGTTGCGCCAGGATATCCGGGTCATGGACCAGACAGCCATGACCATGTGCAAGGACAATGACCTGTCGATGGTCGTCTTCGGCATGGAGGGCGAGGGCAACGTCACCCGGGCGATCCTCGGCGAAAAGATCGGGACCATCGTCACCACCTAGGCGGACTCCGCCGGTTTGCCCCAGCGGGGCCGCCCGCGTGAACTAGGATTGGAAATCGAACCGGACGACGCGCCGCTGCACCTCAGCGGGCGCACTGCTTAGGAGTTACAGTGATCGACGAAACATTGCTAGAGGCCACCCAGAAAATGGATAAGGCGGTGGAGGCCGCGAAGGAAGATTTCGCCACCATCCGGACCGGACGTGCCAACGCTTCGCTGTTCTCCAAGGTCATGGTCAACTACTACGGCGCTCCAACGCCGCTCCAGCAGTTGGCGTCCTTCCAGAACCCTGAGGCGCGTACCCTCCTGATCACACCCTTCGACCGGGCGGCGCTGAACGACATTGAGCGGGCCTTGCGGGACTCCGACCTAGGCGCCAATCCATCAAACGATGGCAACATTATCCGGGTGGTCCTTCCGGAGCTGACCGAGGAACGCCGCAAAGAATACGTCAAGCTGGTCAAGACGAAAGCCGAAGACGCCAAGATTGCCATCCGCAACATCCGCCGCAAGGCGAAAGACGGCATTGATAAGGCAGTCAAGGACGGCGGCGCCGGCGAAGACGAGGGATCGCGAGGCGAAAAAGACCTCGACGCCCGCACCAAATCGCACACAGACACGATCGACGAGCTGCTCAAGCGCAAGGAAACCGAGCTGCTCGAGGTCTGATGAGCGACACCCACCACTCTGCTAACACCGGCGCCCAGCCAGCGGCCAGCGTGGACGCCGTGGTGAGGGGGCGGCGCGCCCAGCAGGCTCCCGGCACCCGGCAGCTCCGCCGCAGGTCCGGGCGGAAGACCCGTGGCACGCCGAAGGGCCCATCCCGGGCAGGAAGAAACCTGCCAGCGGCAATCGCCGTGGGAGTCGCGCTCCTCGGGTCGGTGCTGGGCGGGATCCTCTACCTGCCCATTGCCTTCGTGGCGATTTCCACAGCCTTTGCACTGCTCGGCGTTTGGGAAGTTTCCCGGGCGCTCGAGGTGCGACAGATTCGGCTTCCCCTGGTACCCGCCATCGTTGCGACGATTGCGCTGCCGTTTGCTGCATACCTCGGCGGCCCCGAGGCCCTGGCCTACGCCGTCGTCCTATCCACCACCGCGCTGGCCTTATGGCGCAGTGTCGACCCGGCACCGGATGCAGCGAGATCCATCGCGGCTGGCGTTTTCGTTGTGCTCTGGATACCACTGTTGCTCAGCTTCGCCATGTTGTTGTTGCGGGAACCTTCGGGCAAGCTGCTGGTGGCGACGCTGCTTCTTCTGGTGGTCGCTAACGACACCTTCGGCTATCTGATCGGAGCGTTCTTCGGGAAGCACGCCATGGCGCCGAAGATCAGCCCGAAGAAGTCATGGGAGGGCTTCGCCGGTTCAGTGGGCGGCGCCGTGCTGGTGGGAACCGTTGCAGCGGTGTTCCTCCTGGAGCGGCCCTGGTGGTTTGGCCTCGTCCTGGCAGTGGCCACCGTCTCCGCCGCGACCGCCGGGGACCTCGCCGAGTCAATGATCAAACGTGAACTGGGCGTCAAGGACATGGGCAATATTCTGCCGGGGCACGGCGGCATGATGGACCGGCTCGACTCCATTGTCTTCGCCTCCCCGGTTGCGTTCGTGCTGTCAGTTACATTGGTACCGGGATTCCTCTAGCCCCGGCCGCACAACCCAAAGGACTCAGGACACCATGGACGAAGCTCGTCAGGGCAGCTCTCCCTTCGCGCGGGTGGGACGCCGGGAGTATGGCTACAACCTTCGGCAAGTGGACAGCTTTCTCACCCGGGCTCGCGAGTTCTACAACACGGAAGACCTGACCGGTGGCCCGGTGAGCAGCATCGACGTTCGGTCGATGGCCTTCGACCCCGCCAAGGGTGGTTACGAGCCGCAGGCCGTCGACGCTGCGCTGGACCGGTTGGAGGACGTCTTCGCGCAGCGCGAGCGCGACCGCCTGATCTCGGCGAAGGGCGAGGACGTCTGGCTCATGCAGATTGGCCGCTCCTCGGCCGTGCTGCGAAGCAGGCTGCACCGTGAGCCCGGCGAAAGGTTCAGGCGTCCCACCAGGCGAAAGGCCGCCAGCTACAACGTCGACGACGTCGACACCCTCTGCAACGAACTTCTCGCCTATTTCGAAAGCGATGCCCCGCTGAGTGTCGACGTCGTACGCCGCTCCGTCTTCCGTGACGCGGTGGGCGCTGAGGGTTACGAGGAAACCCAGGTCGACGCATTCATGGACCGCGTGGTCGAACTGATGGCAGCCATCGACTAGTTGCGGCCTACGTTGGTCCCTGCACCGGTTCCGGTGTATGCAGCCTGGCCAGGACCCGTGACACGCTTCCCGGCGTCCGGCGGGCGGTCAGCCGCGACACCAAGATGGTGACAGCGAACGCCGCTGGCACCGTCCACAACGCGGGTTGCTCAAGCCATTCGTAGCGCGCCGCCGCTGGCCCCAGCGCCGCCGCGGTCAGGATAGATCCGCCGCACAGGACGGCCCCAGCGAGCATGCCCGCAACGGCTCCCACATCGGTCAGCCCGCGCCACCAGATTCCGAGCAGCAGGAGCGGACAGATCGTGGAGGCAGTAAAGGCGAACACCATGCTCACGCTGCCGGCCAACGCCAGCGTGTTGGTGGCTAGTGCCAACAGCAAGGGGATCAACGCCGAAATCACTGCGGCCCGCCTGAACCCGCGCACGCTGCCCTGGAAGAACTCCTGGCTGACCACCCCGGCGAGGGATACCACCAGCCCACTGGTCGTCGAGAGGAACGCGGCAAACGCCCCCGCCGTGACCAGGGCCGACAGCAGATCCCCGGCGGTACCCTCGAAGATACGGCTCGGGAGTAGCAAGACCGTGGCGTCGGCGGTGCCGTCGGCCGCAAGATCGGGGGTATAGATCCGGCCGAGAATCCCGTACATGGTGGGGAACAGGTAGAACACCGACAGCAAGCCCAGCACAATGAGGGTGGTCCGGCGAGCCGAGGCGCCGTCCGGGTTGGTGTAGAAACGCACCAGCACATGGGGCAGGCCAAGAGTGCCGAACAGCAGCGCGATCACCAGGGAAATATTGCGGTACAGCGATGCGTCACCGACAATATTCAGCTCGGTAGCAAACACCGCACCGGCATCGGTGATCGGGCTCCCGGTTGCGGAAAGCCGCAGCAGGATAAAGACGATCGGCACCGCCAGCGCGGTCAGCTTGAGCCAGTATTGGAAGGCCTGCACAAAAGTGATGGACCGCATCCCGCCGGTCACGACGCTGAGGCAGACCACCACCACCACCGCCACCGCGCCCACCCACGGCGGGAGCCCAGTGGTGATCTGGACGGTGAGTGCGGCCCCGTGCAGTTGCGGCACAATGTAGAGCCAGCCGACGACGACGACGAGCAGGCTGGTCACGCGCCGCACCATCAGCGATTCGAGGCGGGCTTCAGCGAAGTCGGGGATCGTGTAGGCGCCGGAGCGCCGCAGGGGAGCGGCCACGAAGAGGAGCAGCATCAGGTACCCGGCCGTGTACCCGATCGGAAACCAGAGTGCATCCACGCCGGAGATGAGAATCAGCCCGGCGACGCCGAGGAAGCTCGCAGCCGACAGGTATTCGCCGCCGATCGCTGACGCATTCCACCAGGGCCGTACGGTCCGCGAGGCCACGTAGAAGTCGCCGGTGGTCCGCGAGATCCGCAGCCCATAGATGCCGATCAGCACGGTGCTCAGGGAGACCAGGGCCAGCGCCAGGTAGCCGACCACCGGATTCAGTTCAGCGTTCACAGCGGCCTAGTCCTCATCGACCAGGTCCCTGAAACGTTGTTCGTTGCGGGAAGCGCTGCGCACGTAGAGGGCCGCGCAGCTGATGACCAGCGGGTAGACGCCCACCCCCAACAGGAGCCAGGGCACCGGGATGGTGAACACCGAAAGATTCCCGATTTGTGGAAAGACCGCCAACATCACGGGGATACCAATCAGGATGACCAGGAAGCCGGCGGCAACCACCACGGCGAGCCTGAGCTGGGACCGGATCAAGGAACGGACAAACAGTTCGCCCACCTCCGACTGCTCGGCCATTTCCCGGGTGACCGGGTAGGAGCCGCCAACCGGCCGGGCGGCGCTGCGCGGCGCGGTGACCCGCACCCGCTGGGGTACGCCGTCCGGCGTCGTCATCGAGGGCACCTCACGGCTGTCGGGGCCGGAGGCGGGTGGCCTCAAGCTTGTCCCGCACCACCGGAAGGTGCCGGCGGCTGACCGGAAGCTCGGCGTCCCCCACGAGGAGCGATGCGCGGCCCGCCCCGATCCTGACCTGACGGACCTGGTTCATCGCCACCAGGTAGGACCGGTGGATCCGCAGGAAGCCGGCGTCGGCCCACTGACGCTCCAGATCGTTGAGGGGAATACGGATCAGGTAGCTCGACTCGGCGGTGTGGAGGCGCGCATAGTCGCCCTGCGCCTGGACGTAGCGGATATCGTCCCGCCGGATCATCCGGCTGATACCGCCCTGATCGACGGTGATCACCTCGGGCGCGGCCGCGGTGCCGTCCTGGCCCGCTTCCATCAGTTCACAGATACGCCGGACAGACTCGGCGAGGCGTTCCAGCCGCACCGGTTTGAGCAGGTAATCGACGGCCCGCAGATCGAACGCCTCAAGGGCACGGTCCTCGTCAGCGGTGACGAAGACGACGGCGGGAGGTCGGCTGAACCGGGAAATGACCCGGGCGATGTCCAGGCCGGAGAGGGCCGGCATGTGAATGTCGAGGAACAACGCGTCGACGTCGTGGGTCTCGAGGGCGCGCAGTGCCTCGGCGCCGCTGGAGGCACGGTGGATGGTGTCGATCCGCGCATCCTTGGCGAGTAGGAAAGCCAGTTCCTCAACTGCGGGGAGCTCATCGTCGGCGATGACAACATTGACCATGTGCTCAAGATTACGCGCACCTGCCCGTCGACGTGTGACGTGGGCTGTGTGACCTGTGATGTGGGACAGGTGCTCAGGCGTGGTGGTCTGGCTGCGACTTCGGGATCCGCAGGGTGATCATGGTGCCAGCGCCCACCGCGGTGTCGATGGCGAGCCCGTGATCCTCGCCGTACACCTGGCGTAGCCGCTGATCGACGTTCCGGAGCCCAACATGTACCCCGTCGGTATGCCCAGCGAGGACTGACCGCAGATAGTCGGGATCCATGCCGACGCCGTCGTCCTCAATCGTCACCTCGGCGACTGCTCCGGCGTCGTGCGCCGTAATGGTGATGTGACCCGATCCGTCAGTGGATTCGAGGCCATGCCGGACGGCGTTCTCCACCAGGGGCTGGAGGCTGAGGAACGGAATGACTGTGCTGAGCACCTCGGGGCCAATCTCCAGGCTGACCTTCAGTCGGTCCCCGAACCGGGCACGCTCCAGCAGCAGGTAGCGGTCGATGGACCGGAGCTCCTCCGCAACGGTGGTGAAGTCACCATGCCGACGGAAGGAGTACCGGGTAAAGTCGGCGAACTCCACCACCAGTTCGCGGGCCCGGACGGGGTCCGTATTGATGAAGGATGCGATGGCGTTGAGCGAGTTGTAGATGAAATGGGGGCTGATCTGGGCGCGGAGGGCACGCACCTCAGCCTCCATCAGCAGGGTCCGGGAGGAGTCAAGTTCGGCGAGTTCCACCTGGGTGGACACCCAGCCGGCCACCTCGTTGGCGGCCCGTACCAGGCCGGCATTGACGTGCGGGGCGAAGGCGCCCACCGTGCCGACCACCCGCTTGTCGACGCGGATCGGGGAGATCACCACCTGCCCGTCACCTGGTACTGCGGCCGGGCCCAACTGGGCCTCCCTGAAAATCTGGGTCCGCCCACTGGTGAGGACCTGCTGCACCAGGTCCATCACCTGCTCGGGCATCTCGCGCCCACCATCCCAGGCGAGCACAGCGCTTTCGTCGGTGATCAGGAGCGTGTCGCACCGCAGCAGGCTGCGTAAATGCTTGCTGGCCTTCGAGGCTCCCGCGGGGGTGAGCCCGGCACGCAGGTGCTCCGACGCGAGCGCCGCGGTGTGCAGGGTCGCATAGGTGGCGCGGTCGGCGTCGGACCCCAGGTCTCGGTAGGAGCGGGACAGCTTGAATCCCAGGGCAGCAACCATGGCGATCGTCAGGGAGACAATGGCGCCTACTAGGGCGGTGTCGACGGCAGTGCTGAACATTGCTCAACAGTAGCCGTCAACCACTCCGCGGTCGTCCCACTCGCCGCACGAGGGGTCCGCTCACCGCAGCTGAGCGTCCACTGAGCGATACACCGTGCTGCGGTACTGTGAAACCGCGCTCGCAGGACGCAAGGTGATGGGAGTCACACCTTCACGCGCCTGTCGCTGCTCCTAACCGAATCGGAGTCGGCCCGGCGTGGAAGACGTTCTCAACGAGGAGGAACCATGGCTACCGAGCCATCGCCGCCGGAAGCTGGCACCACAGCGACCGTCGACTTCACCGCATACCAGAAGAATCCGCAGTTCGTGGAACTGCGCAAACGCCACCGCAGTTTCGTTTTTCCCATGGCAGTCTTCTTTCTGCTCTGGTACTTCCTGTATGTGCTGCTGGCGTCCTACGCGACGGACTTCATGTCCACCCCGGTCTGGGGAAACATCAACATCGGGCTCATCATGGGCCTGCTGCAGTTCGTCACCACCTTCGCCATCACGATGGGGTACGTCACCTACGCCAACCGGAAGCTCGACCCGATCGCCGCGGATATCCGCCACGAGCTTGAGGTCACCGCTCCGGAGGTCTTCACTGAAAAGCCAGGAGTGAACAAATGATGCCGGTCTCCCTGCCGATGCAGACGGTCGAAAGCACCCAGGTCGGTGAACCATGGCTGAACATGACCATTTTTGGTTTGTTCGTCGCGGTCACCCTCGTGATCGTGCTCCGTGCAAGCCGTAACACCAAGACCGCCGCCGACTACTACGCAGCGGGCCGGTCCTTCAGCGGACCGCAGAACGGCACCGCCATTGCCGGCGACTACCTCTCGGCGGCTTCCTTCCTCGGAATCGTCGGTGCTATTGCCATCAACGGCTACGACGGATTCCTTTACTCCATCGGCTTCCTGGTGGCCTGGCTGGTGGCCCTGCTCCTCGTGGCGGAACTGCTCCGCAACACCGGCAAGTTCACCATGGCCGACGTCCTCTCGTTCCGGTTGCGCCAGCGCCCCGTGCGCATCGCCGCCGCCATCACCACACTGGCCGTCTGCTTCTTCTATCTGCTCGCACAGATGGCTGGCGCCGGCGGACTGGTCTCCCTGTTGCTGGGGATCGACGACCGGATCGGTCAGTCCCTGGTCATTACCGTCGTCGGCGGGTTGATGATCCTCTACGTACTGATCGGTGGGATGAAGGGCACCACCTGGGTGCAGATCATCAAGGCGGTCATGCTCATCACCGGCGCGTTCATCATGACCATCTGGGTGCTTGCTCTCCACGACTTCAACCTCTCCACGCTGCTGGGTGCAGCGATGGAAACCGCTGGAAACCCCGACATCATCAACCCGGGCCTGCAGTACGGTGCCACCAGCACCTCGCAGCTGGACTTCGTGTCCCTCGCCCTGGCGCTGGTCCTCGGCACCGCAGCACTACCGCACGTGCTGATGCGGTTCTACACCGTACCAACCGCCAAGGAAGCCCGCCGCTCAGTGGTGTGGGCCATCTGGCTGATCGGCGGGTTCTACCTGTTCACCCTGGTCCTCGGCTACGGCGCCGGCGCCATGATCGGCGCGGATCGCATCCAGGCCGCTCCGGGTGGGGTCAACTCGGCAGCACCACTGCTTGCGTTTGAACTGGGCGGGCCCATCCTGCTCGGCATCATTTCGGCGGTCGCGTTCGCGACGATCCTCGCCGTCGTCGCCGGTTTGACGATCACTGCCGCAGCCTCGTTCGCTCACGACATCTACGCGAACGTCATCCGCAAGGGCAACCTGGATCCCGACGGTGAGGTGAAGGTGGCGCGACGGACCGTCGTCGTGATCGGCATCCTCTCCATCCTGGGTGGCATCGGCGCGCAGGGGCAGAATATCGCCTTCCTGGTGGCGTTGGCCTTCGCGGTTGCAGCCAGCGCCAACCTGCCGACCATCCTCTACTCGCTGTTCTGGAAGCGTTTCAACACCCAGGGTGCGATCTGGAGCATGTACGGCGGGCTCGGTTCAGCACTGCTGCTCATCGCCTTCTCGCCCGTCGTCTCGGGCAAGGAGACCTCGATGATTCAGGGCGCCGACTTCGTCTTGTTCCCACTGAACAACCCGGGTATCGTCTCCATCCCGCTGGCGTTCTTCCTCGGCTGGCTGGGTAGCGTCCTCGCCAAGACCACCGAGGATCCGCAGAAGCAGGCGGAAATGGAAGTACGGTCCCTGACCGGGGTCGGCGCGGAAAAGGCGACTGAACACTAAGTCGCCGGGTTCGATCATTTCCTTACACGGCAGCAGGCCGACCCGACATCGGGTCGGCCTGCTGCCGTGTAAGGGGGTTGTGCCTGACCCGGCCGCTCCCTACTTGCCCGGGTGACGGGGCCCGCGCTCCAGGAGGGGCTCAACCCGGAAGGGAACCAGTTCCCCCATGGCCAGGGAGGTATCGCATCGTTCCACTCCGTCGCAGCCGAGGATTTTCCCGTTGATCCTGAAGAGGTCCTCGGCGTCGGCGCACACCACCCGTACCAGGATGTCCGCCTGACCGGTGAGCCCGTACGCTTCGAGCACCTCGGGAATATTGGCCAGTTGTTCAGTGATGGCGGCGAGTTTTTGCTGCTGAACGTGGACGTGAATGAACGCCATCAGCGGGTAGCCCAGGGCTACCGGATTGATCCGGCGCTCGAAGGAGAGGAACACCGACTTCTTCTCCAACTGAGCCATCCTGGCCTGTACCGTGTTGCGGGACAGACCCAGCTTTTGGGCCAGCGCCACGACCGTGCGCCGGGGGTCTTTCGCCAGGGCGATCAGGAGGCGAGTGTCAGTAGAATCCAGGGGTAGCATAATGCGCAATGCTAACACGGTGCTGATGCCGGATATCTGGCATTGTGCTCAATCAAACGGTTATCGGTTGTGCTCCATGGCGCCTGTGAGTAGGGTCACAGTATCTTTGGGTAAAGACGCCTGGAGGTCAAGGATCAGGCTTCCCTTTCCGTCTCATGCGATCCGGATGGGGGCCCGGCCACACCATTGAAGGTCGTGTAATTGTGCCCCTGAATGACGCCACTTCCGCCGGAGAAGACACACTGATCCAGCTCCTGACACCCTCGGGTGTTCGGCGAACGAGCGGACACTACGACCGGTGGGTCGCCGACGTCGACGGCCCGGCGCTGCAGGCGCTCTACGAGGACATGGTGGTGGTGCGCCGGATCGACGCCGAGGCAACCGCGTTGCAGCGGCAGGGAGAGCTGGCACTGTGGCCGCCCCTGTTGGGGCAGGAGGCAGCGCAGATCGGTTCGGGGCGCGCGTTGCGTGAGGATGACTTTGTTTTCTCCAGCTACCGCGAGAACGCGGTGGCGTACTGCCGAGGGGTTGACTTCACCGACATCCTGCGGGTCTGGCGGGGCAACGCGTCGGCGGGTTGGGACCCCTTCTCGATCAACATGGCCACCCCGCAGGTGATCATCGGTGCGCAGACCTTGCATGCCACCGGATATGCGATGGGGATCCAACAGGATGGTGCGGACTCGGTAGCTGTCACCTACTTCGGCGATGGCGCCACCAGCCAGGGGGACGTTAACGAGGCGATGGTCTTCGCCGCGAGCTACCAGGCGCCGGTCATCTTCTTCTGCCAGAACAACCACTGGGCCATCTCGGAACCCGTGGGCCTGCAGGCACACGTTCCCATTGCCAACCGGGCGCCCGGCTTCGGGATCCCTTCGGTACGCGTTGACGGCAACGACGTGCTTGCCTGCCTGGCGGTCACTCGCGAAGCGCTTGACCGGGCACGGACCGGCGGCGGGCCGAGCTTCATTGAGGCCGTCACCTACCGGATGGGTCCCCACACCACAGCCGACGATCCCACCAAATATCGTGACGCGAACGAACTTGAGGACTGGGCGGCAAAGGACCCCATTTCCCGGCTGTCGGCGCTGCTTGACTCACTGGGTCTGCTCACCGCCGACTTCATTTCCTCGGTCGGTGCCAAGGCCGACGACGTCGCCGCGAAACTCCGCGCCGGCTGCATTGAGATGCCCGAGCCCGAACCGATGGACGTCTTCAAGCACGTCTACAGCACCCCCAATTCCTGGCTGGACCGTCAGCAGGACAACTACGGACGCTATCTGGCGTCGTTCGACTCGGCGCCTGTTGACTTGGCGTCTGACGATTCAGCGCCTTTTGATTCAGCATCACAGGATGCCAGCGGGTCAGCCACGGAAGGAAGCCACTAATGTCCACGATGACCTTTGGCCGGGCCATCAACGCCGGTATGCGCAGGGCCATGGAGAACGATCCGAAGGTGATCCTCATGGGTGAAGACATCGGGAAGCTCGGCGGTGTCTTCCGCATCACTGAGGGGCTGCAGAAGGATTTCGGCGAGCACCGTGTCCTTGACACCCCGTTGGCCGAGTCGGCCATCATGGGCACCGCCGTCGGGATGGCGTACCGCGGGTACCGACCGGTGGTGGAAATCCAGTTCGACGGGTTTATCTATCCGGCGTTTGACCAGATCGTCTGCCAGGTGGCGAAGCTGTATTACCGGACCCAGGGCGCCGTGAAGATGCCCATCACCATCAGGGTGCCGTTTGGTGGGGGCATCGGGTCACCCGAGCATCACTCCGAGTCGCCGGAAGCCTACTTCACCCACACCTCCGGGTTGAGGGTGGTGAGCGTTTCCAACCCGCAGGACGCGTACACGATGATCCAGCAGGCGATCGCCAGCGACGACCCGGTGCTGTACTTCGAGCCGAAGCGCCGTTACCACGTCAAGGGCGAGGTGGATGAGTCGATCGACCTGTCAGCAACATCGATGGAAGACGCTCACGTGGTCACCCAGGGCAGCGACGTCACCCTGGTCACGTACGGTCCGCTGGTTCCCACCGCGCGGGACGCGGCAATCGCGGCGTCCGACGACGGTGTCTCCGTCGAGGTGATTGACCTGCGGTCGCTCGCCCCCATCGACTTCGCCACCATTGAGGCTTCGGTGCGTAAGACCGGCCGGCTGGTGATCACTCACGAGGCGGCACAGTCGGGCGGATTGGGCGCTGAGATTGCTGCCAGCATCACCGAACGCTGCTTCGACTATCTGGAGCACGCACCGGTTCGGGTGACCGGCTTCGACATCCCGTACCCGTACTCCAAACTCGAATTTCATCACCTGCCCGATCTGGATCGTATTCTCGACGGCGTTGACCGCGTCCTGGGACGGACCAATTCGCTGAGCGGGCTCGAAAGGTAGTGGCAACTGTGATCAAGGAATTCAGGCTCCCGGATCTTGGCGAAGGTCTGACCGAATCGGAGATTGTCAGCTGGCATGTCGCCGAGGGCGACGTCGTCGAACTTAACCAGATCATTGCCGACGTCGAGACCGCCAAAGCGGTGGTCGAGTTGCCGTCGCCCTATGCCGGGGTGGTCGCCAGGCTGCACGAGCAGCCGGGCACGGTGGTCGAGGTAGGGGCACCGATCATTTCGTTTGATGTTCCAGCTGTCGAAGGAGCGAAGGGAGGGAGCCCCGGGGTCGGGGGGCCGGCGGCCGCGGGTTCTGACCGCGCGGAGGCTGTTGCGGGAACGACCGACGGGGATGTCCCCGCCAAACGCGAACCCAACCTGGTGGGGTATGGCGCAGCAGTCGAGAAGGGTGGCCGTCCGGCCCGGCGTGCGCGAGGCGGAGCGGCTGTAGGTGGATCGGCTGTAGCGAGCCTGCTGCCAGTATCGGTACCAGCGGCACTAGCGGTACCAGCGGTACCAGCGGCACTAGCGCCGGCACCCGCTGTGCTGCCGCGCGCTGTGCCGGCGCCTGAACCAACGGCTAGCCCGCTGGCCACCTCTCCGTCGGGACGTCCCCGATCCACTCCACCCGTGCGGAAGCTTGCCCGCGACCTTGGGATCGAGCTCGCATCGGTGACCGGATCCGGTCCCGCCGGGCTGATTACCCGTGACGATGTGGTGGGCGCGGTCAGCCACCGCGAGCAACCGGTAGTTGAGCCGGAGATGGCCGCCAGGCCGCAGCGGTCAACCCAGCGGGAAACCAGGACACCGATTAAGGGAGTCCGCAAGCACACCGCTGCGGCGATGGTCGCGAGCGCGTTTACCGCGCCGCACGTGACCGAGTTCCTCACGATCGATGTCACGCCCACCATGGACCTCATCGCACGGCTGAAAGCCAGCCGGGCGTTTGCCGGTGTGAAGATCACCCCGCTCACAGTGGTCGCCAAGGCGCTCTGTATTGCGGCGGACCGCAACCCGACGGTCAATACCCGCTGGGACGCTGCCAGTTCCGAGATCGTGCAGCACCACTACGTGAACCTCGGCATTGCTGCCGCGACGCCGCGGGGACTGATGGTGCCGAACATCAAGGATGCCGATCAGCTGACGCTCAAGGAGATCGCTCAGGCATTGACCGGACTCACCGAGACTGCACGCGCTGGGAAGACCAGCCCGGCCGACCTCTCCGATGGGACCATCTCCATCACCAATGTTGGGGTGTTCGGGATCGATGCCGGCACGCCGATCCTCAATCCGGGGGAGGCAGCCATCCTGGCGATGGGAGCCGTCCGTCGGACCCCGTGGGAGTACCAGGGCGAGATCGCGTTGCGCTCGGTGATGACGTTGAGCCTGTCCTTCGACCACAGGCTGGTCGACGGAGAGCAGGGATCACGGTTCCTTGCCGATATCGGAACCATCCTGTCCGATCCCGGCATGGTCCTGACCATGATCTAGCAGAGGCGACGCGCGGGCAGCAGACTCACTTTCGAATGGGTGGCTGCAGGCCGGCTTCACCCTCGATGACGGTGAGCAAAGTGGACCGGAGGGGTCAAATCGGGCCTCGGTGCCCAACCTGTCCCTCCCTCAGGTCTACCTTGCTCACCGGAGCAGAACGGGCCGGAGCGGAACGGATCGGGTCAGATGGTGTCCTGAGCCGGCTCGGTGTCCTGATTCGGCTCGGCCTCCGCCAGGACCCCGGCCGGGAGGACCCGCCCGGCGCCAAGAACCTCTACGCCGAGCAAGCGTCCCTGGCTGTCGAAATCCAGCGCAATCTCGCCGTGTCCGCCGGGCGTCGCTATCTCATGCACCTGCGTGCCCGACTCCCAATCCCTGATCCGATGGGCAATCATGACATACGCGGCGTCAGCCTGCTTGTCGTAGGTAATCTTCATGGTCGACCTTTGATCCTGCGGGTCTAGCGGAGTTCCAGCACCAGTTCCTTGACGACGGCGCTACACGGCTTTCGTCATCGGTTCCGGTGAGTTTCGTACCCGATTCTGGTGAGCGAAGTGGACCAGGCGGGTCAATCCGGGCATCAGTGTCCGATATGTCCCTCCCTCTGGTCCACATTCCCCACCTGAGTGGAGCGGGGTTCACCGGACCGGGGCGGTACCCACCGGTACCCGGCGGTAGCCTCCGGTACCCACCGGAACGCGACGGTACCCACCGGAACGCGACAGTAAAGAAGCGTCGCGGAGCCTGGAGGGTTTAGCGGAGTTCCAGCACCAGTTCCTTGACGACGGCGCCGCGGGCGTTGGCGAATCCCTGGACCTCGCCAATGTGCTCGAAGCCGTAGCGTTCGAGGATCTTGATGGAATTGACGTTGTCCACCACGGCGCGGGCACGGATGGGTCGGTCGGTGAACTCTTCGAGGAACAGCCCCACGGCCGCCGTCGTAATGCCCTGACCCCACTGGGCCTTATCGATCCAGTAGCTGATCTCGGGGGTTTCGTCGTTACGGTAGGCGAGGATACTGCCTACCACTGCGCCGTCGTTGAGGATGGTGCGCACGGTGATCTGGGGATCGTTGAGGATGTTCTGCCAGTGATGGTTGAACACCCCACGGTCCGCTGGGTTCTTGGCCGTGAAGGCAGCCATGTGGTTGGCGCTGGGATCGAGTTGATGGGTGAAAAACTCGTCCAGGTCGGAGGGTTCAACGGCGCGTAGTGAAGTCACATCGAACTTTCGGTTAGGTGGCGGGTAGAAACAGGGTACTAGGCAATGGACTACGCATTAAGCGCCGACCATGCCATTTTCTCCAGCAGGAGTCGCAGGTCGGAAATGTCGCTACTGCTTTTCCGGCGGGGAGTCGTGTGCGGAGTCGAGTTGATCAGTCCGAAGGCCGCGTGGGCCTTGCGGCGAAGCTGGGCGGGGTCGTCGTCGGGCAGGAGTTTGGCCATGATATCCACCCACACTTCCACATATTGGCGCTGCAGGAACCGCACAGTGTGCTCATCCTCGGGGGTCAGGCTGTTGAGGTCCCGATCCTGCACCCTGATCACATTGGCATTGCGCAATGCGAAATCCACCTGGAACTCGATCAGTCCCCGGAGCGCCGACGCCGGATCAGGGGCGTTCGCTACCACGGCGTTACTGCCACGGAGCAAATCCTCGCTGACCCCGGCCAGGAGCGCCGCGAGGACCGCTGGCTTGTTGCTGAAGTGACGGTACACGGCCGGACCGCTGACGCCGGCGGCGGCGCCGAGGTCCTCGATGGAGACACCGTTGTAGCCTCGATCGGCAAACAGCTGGGCCGCAGCATCCAGGAGCGCAGCGCGCCGGGAGGCCTTCGCCATGCTGCGGCCGGTCATCCGACTCGGAGCAGAAGCTTCCATTGTCGCCCCCATCTCGTGCGGTCTCATGGACCGGTCACCCCATTTTGGTGGACAAGTCGGCTATTAGCTACTAACCTAAACTCAGTTAGTACATACTAACTGAAAGTGCTTCCAAACAGACGGTCCGCTCGTCGACGAGCGACCAGCCAGGGAAAGACCCCTATGCAGACGCTGACATCCCAGGTGGATCCCACCAGCCCCGGCTTCCTCGCGAACGACACTGCGCAGCGGCAACTGGTCACCGAACTGCGTGAGAGGCTCGCTGCGGCTTCTCTCGGGGGCCCGCCGCGGTCGCGTGAGCGGCATGTCGCCCGCGGCAAGCTCCTCCCGCGCGAGCGCATCGATCAACTGCTCGACGACGGTAGCCCTTTCCTGGAAATCGCACCGCTGGCTGCCAACGGCCTGTACGACGACGAATGCCCCGGCGCGGGCGTGATCGCCGGTGTCGGACTGGTTCACGGACGCCAGGTGCTGGTGATTTCCAACGACGCAACCGTGAAGGGCGGCACCTACTACCCCCTCACGGTGAAGAAGCATTTGCGCGCCCAGGAGATTGCGCTGGAAAACAACCTGCCGTGTGTCTACCTGGTGGACTCCGGTGGGGCGTTCCTGCCCAGGCAGGACGAGGTGTTTCCGGATAAGGAGCACTTCGGCCGGATCTTCTTCAACCAGGCCACCATGTCCTCCCGGAAAATCCCCCAGATTGCAGCGGTCATGGGGTCCTGCACCGCAGGCGGAGCCTACGTTCCGGCGATGAGCGACGAGACGGTCATCGTCCGCAATCAGGGCACCATCTTCCTCGGTGGGCCGCCCCTGGTGAAAGCGGCGATCGGCGAGATCGTCACCGCCGAGGAACTGGGCGGGGGAGACGTCCACTCGAAAATTTCGGGGGTCACCGATCACCTGGCGGAGCATGATACCCATGCGCTGGAGATCGTGCGTGACATCATCTCCACCCTGCCCCGGAACTCGCCGGCCTGGGAGATCACGGAGTCCGCCGAACCAACAGTCGACCCTGACGAGGTGTACGGGGCCGTCCCCACCGACGTCAACGCTTCCTACGACGCCCGCGAAGTAATCGCCCGGCTCGTCGATGGCAGCCTGTTCCACGAATTCAAAAAGGAGTACGGCACGACCCTGGTCACCGGCTTCGCCACCCTGCACGGCCACCAGGTGGGCATCGTCGCCAACAACGGTGTGCTGTTCAGCGAGTCGGCCCTCAAGGGAGCCCACTTCATCGAACTCTGCGACCAGCGCGGGATTCCGCTGATCTTCCTGCAAAACCTGTCGGGCTTCATGGTCGGCCGCGACTACGAGGCGGGTGGAATCGCCAAGAACGGCGCCAAAATGGTCACCGCCGTCGCCACCTGCCGGGTCCCCAAACTGACCGTCGTCGTCGGCGGCTCCTTCGGGGCCGGTAACTACTCGATGTGCGGGCGGGCCTATTCGCCGCGGTTCCTGTGGATGTGGCCGGCCAGCCGGATTTCGGTGATGGGCGGCAATCAGGCCTCATCGGTGTTGGGTACCGTCAAGCGGGACCAGCTTGAGGGACGCGGCGAGCAGTGGAGCGCTCAGGACGAAGAGGCGTTCAAGGCCCCGATCCGTGACCAGTACGAGGCGCAGGGCAGCCCCTACTATTCAACGGCCCGCCTCTGGGATGACGGCATTATTGACCCCGCGGATACCCGCACGGTGCTCGGCCTCGCATTGGACATCTGTGCCAACGCGCCGGTCCGGGACACCTCCTTCGGCCTTTTCCGGATGTGAGCGAGATGTTACCCATCGAACCTGATACCGATTGCGCCCTGTTCGACACCGTCCTCGTGGCCAACCGCGGCGAAATCGCGTGCCGGGTGATCCGTTCCCTCCGTACGCTGGGCATCCGGTCGGTCGCCGTCTACAGCGACGCCGACGCCGGTGCCCTCCATGTGCGGGAAGCCGACGTAGCGGTGCGGATCGGGCCAGCGTCACCAGCGCTCAGCTACCTGTCCATCGACGCCATCCTCGACGCCTGCCGGCGCACCGGCGCCCAGGCGGTCCATCCCGGATACGGATTCCTCAGTGAGAATCAGGCCTTCGCGCAGGCGCTGAGCGACGCCGGAATAGCCTTCATCGGTCCCTCGGTGCACGCCCTGAACGTCATGGGCGACAAGATCCGGTCCAAGAACCATGTGATGGACTACGGGGTGCCGGTGGTGCCTGGTATTGCCCAGCCGGGGCTGACCGATCAGCAGCTACTGGAGGCTGCGGCCGACGTCGGGTTCCCCTTGCTGATCAAGCCCTCGGCCGGCGGTGGCGGCAAGGGGATGCACGTGGTCGAACGCCCGGAGGACCTCGCCGGGACCCTGCCGACCGCGCGCCGGGTCGCCGCGTCGGCGTTTGGGGACGACACCTTGTTCCTGGAACGCCTGATCCTCACGCCGCGACATATCGAAGTCCAGGTCCTGGCCGACAACCACGGCAACGTCATTCACCTGGGGGAGCGGGAGTGCTCGCTGCAGCGCCGGCACCAGAAGGTCATTGAGGAGGCCCCTTCGCCCCTGTTGGATGAGGCAACCCGGGCCCGCATCGGCGAAGCCGCCTGCAACGCTGCCCGCAGCGTCGACTACAGCGGAGCGGGAACCGTCGAGTTCCTCGTGTCAGCCGACGCGCCCGATGAGTTCTTCTTCATGGAGATGAACACCCGGCTCCAGGTGGAGCACCCTGTCACCGAGCTGGTCACCGGCATCGACCTGGTGCAGTGGCAGGTGCGTATCGCGGCAGGCGAGAAGCTCACCGTGTCCCAGGACGACGTCGTGCTCACCGGGCACGCGGTTGAGGCGCGCGTTTACGCCGAGGATCCGGAGGCGGGGTTCCTGCCCTCCACCGGTACAGTAGTCCACCTCGTGGAACCAGTCGGCGAGGGAATCCGGGTAGACAGCTCCCTGCTCGGCGGACTCGACATCTCGGCCAGCTACGATCCGATGCTCGCCAAGGTGGTCGCGTGGGGTCGGCACCGCACCGAGGCCCTCGACCGGTTGGACCAGGCGCTCGCCGACACCGTCGTGTTGGGCATCAGCACCAACATCGAGTACCTCAAGCTGCTGATCAACGACGACGACGTCCGCGCCGGCCGTCTCGACACCACCATGATCGAACGCAAATTGCCGGGATTGGCGTTCCGCCGTATTTCCGACGAGGAAGTGTCGATCCTTGCAGCCGTCGGGGCGGGGACACCGGACGCCACCACCGCCGGCTCGCCCTGGGCGCGTCGGGACGGGTGGCGGATTGGCGCGCACCGACCCCGCACGCTGCATCTCGCCGTCACACCGGACGATGTGCGGGAGGTGCTGGTGCAGCCGACAGCGACAGGGTACGGCGTTCGGATCGGCGACGGGTTGTCCCGGTCGGTGACCCATGATCGGGCACAGGGCATCGTCACGGTGGATGGCATCCGCCGTCGGGCTGCCGTCGAACAGGACGGGGCTACCCTCTGGTATTCCGACGCCGGGTGGTCGACGTCGGTCCGGATTCTTGAACGTGCCGAGCGCCTCGAAACCCAGCTGTCGCAGATCGCCCGGGCCGACGGGACCGCCGACCCCGAGGTGCGCTCCACAATGCCAGGAACCGTCACCTCGGTGTCAGTGGCCGACGGCGACACGGTCGTCGCGGGACAGCCGATCCTCAGCGTCGAGGCCATGAAGATGGAACACCAGTTGACGGCCTCCGTCGCCGGCACGGTGGCCATCCACCTCAAAGCCGGTGATCTGGTCAAAGCCAACCAGGTCGTCGCACGAATTCACGCCACAGAAACCCTGCCCGCCGCCGCAGGACACACCCCAAGGAAAGAAGAAGCGTAAGTCATGAACTTTGAACTTAGCGAGGAATACCAGGACCTGGTAGCCACCGTCCGCGATTTCGCCGACGAGGTTGTTGCGCCAGTATCAGCCAAGCATGACGAGGAGCACAGCTTCCCGTACGCCGTCGTGGACCAGATGGCCGACATGGGCCTGTTCGGGCTGCCCTTCCCCGAGGAATACGGCGGCATGGGTGGCGACTACTTCGCCCTCTGCCTCGCCCTGGAACAGTTGGCCAGGGTCGACCAGTCGGTGGCTATTACCCTCGAGGCCGGCGTGTCACTCGGCGCGATGCCGGTCTACCGGTTCGGTACCGAGGAGCAGAAGCAAGAATGGCTTCCGCTGCTGGCCAGCGGCAAGGCACTCGGCGGCTTTGGTCTGACCGAGTCGGAGGCCGGTTCGGATGCGTCGGGCACCAAGACGACGGCGAAACTCGTTGACGGTGAATGGGTCATCAACGGCACCAAGGAGTTCATCACCAACTCCGGCACCGACATCACCCGTCTGGTCACCGTCACCGCGGTCACCGACACCATCACACGTGACGACGGGTCGGTGAAAAAGGAAATTTCAACCATCCTGGTGCCGTCCAACACGTCGGGCTTCACAGCCGAGAAGGCCTACAACAAGGTGGGGTGGAACGCCTCGGACACCCACCCGCTCACGCTCACCGATGTCCGCGTTCCCGAAGCCAATCTGTTGGGTACCCGCGGCCGCGGCTACGCCAACTTCCTGCAGATCCTCGACGAAGGCCGCATCGCCATCGCCGCGCTGGCCACCGGTGCCGCCCAGGGCTGTGTCGAAGAGTCGATCAAGTACGCCAAGGAACGGCAGGCGTTCGGCACCAACATCGGGTCGTTCCAGTCGATCCAGTTCAAGATCGCGCGGATGGAGGCTCGGGCGCACACCGCGCGGCTGGCGTACTACGACGCCGCATCCCGCATGCTCGCTGGTAAGCCGTTCAAGACGCAGGCTTCCATCGCTAAGCTGGTGGCGGGCGAAGCTGCAATGGATAACGCCCGTGACGCCACCCAGATCTTCGGCGGCTACGGCTTCATCAACGAGTTCACCGTCTCACGTCACTACCGCGACTCGAAGATTCTCGAAGTGGGCGAGGGAACCACCGAGGTTCAGCTGATGCTGATCGCCCGGGAACTCGGGCTGTAGCAGCCCGTCAAACGCCAGTAGTGAAGGAGTTACAGTGATCGACAAAGTTGTTGCGACGGCCGCCGAGGCAGTGTCCGATATCCCCGATGGTGCGTCCCTGGCCGTCGGCGGGTTTGGGCTGTGCGGAATCCCGGTGGCCCTGATCGACGCGCTGCACCAGCAGGGCACCACCGACCTCGAAACCATCAGCAACAACTGCGGTGTCGACGACTGGGGACTGGGTGTCCTGCTGTTCGACGGCCGCATCCGCCGCACCATCAGCTCTTATGTGGGTGAGAACAAGGAATTCGCGCGTCAATATTTGTCGGGCGAACTCGAGGTGGAGTTGACGCCGCAGGGCACCCTCGCCGAACGGCTGCGCGCCGGTGGCGCCGGTATCCCCGCGTTCTACACGCCGGCCGGGGTCGGCACCCAGGTGAGCGAGGGAGGTTTGCCGCAGAAGTACGATGACGCCGGCAACGTGACCGTCGCATCGGCACCGAAAGAGGTACGCAGCTTCGGCGGGCAGGACTATGTGCTGGAAGAGTCCGTCAACCCCGACTTCGCGTTGGTTCATGCCTGGAAGGGCGACCGGCACGGCAACCTCGTCTTCCATGCCACCGCTATGAACTTCAACCCGCTCTGCGCGCAGGCGGGAAGGATCACTATCGCTGAGGTTGAAGAGCTGGTCGAGCCGGGGGAGCTCGATCCCGAGCACGTCCACATTCCGGGGATCTTCGTTCAGCGCGTGGTTCTCACGCCGGATCCGGAGAAACGGATCGAGAAGCGGACCGTGGCGCTCGCCGCCGATCGGGCGCAGCCGTCCGGGCTGACGCCGGCCACCGAGCAGCCGTTGTTCTCCGAAGCATCTGATATCTCCAACCCGGCGAAGGCGGTCTGACCATGGCACTGACACGTAACGAGCTCGCAGCCCGGGTCGCCCAGGAACTGGACAACGGACAGTACGTCAATTTGGGTATCGGCATGCCAACGCTGATTCCCAACTACATCCCCGAGGGTGTCGAGGTGGTACTGCATTCGGAGAACGGGATTCTCGGCGTCGGACCCTATCCCACCGAGGATCAGCTGGATCCGGACCTGATCAATGCAGGAAAGGAGACGGTGACTGTCAATCCCGGGGCGGCGTTCTTCGACTCGGCGGCCTCCTTCGGCATGATCCGCGGTGGCCACGTCGATGTGGCGGTTCTGGGCGCAATGGAAGTTGCCGAGAATGGCGATCTCGCCAACTGGATGATTCCCGGCAAGATGGTCAAGGGTATGGGCGGTGCCATGGACCTGGTGTTTGGCGCCAAGCGGGTCATCGTGATGATGGAGCATGTTGATCGCAGCGGCAAGCCGAAGATCGTTGGATCCTGCTCGCTGCCACTGACGGGCAAGGGGTGCGTCAACCGGATCATCACCGATCTCGCGGTGATCGACGTCGACCCCCATCGCGACGGCGGCACTCTGGTGTTGCGCGAAACGGCGCCCGGCGTGAGCGTCGACGAGGTTATTGCCGCCACCGGCGCCCACCTGGAGGTTGACCTCCATGCCTGAGCCGTCGTCGGGATCGACGTCAGCATCGTCGTCGGGATCGGATTGGACCGTCGTCGAGCAACGGGGGCTGTACTTCGATGAGCTCGATACCGGGGTGATCTATTCGCACAAGCCAGGGCGCACCCTGACCGAGGCGGACAACGTCCTGTTCACCACCATGACCATGAACACCCAGGCGCTGCACCTCGATGCTGCGTGGAGCGAATCACAGCCGTTCGGGCAGCGGCTGATGAACTCGATGCTGACGTTGGCGACCGTCGTCGGGCAGTCAGTCCCGCAGCTCACGCAGGGGACCATCGTGGCGCAGTTGGGCATGACCAACGTGCGATTTCCGCACCCGTTGTTCAATGGCGACACCCTGTACACGGAGACCGTGGTGACTGAGAAGCGGCTGTCGGCGTCGCGTCCCGGCCAGGGAATCGTCACGATGGATCACACCGGCCGCAATCAGGACGGGACGGTTGTCGCCACGCTGACCCGGAGCGTGTTGATGTGGACCAAGGAAGGGCACCAAAATTCATGAGTACTTTCACCATGGGCCCGGCGGTGTTGTTTTGCCCGGCAGATCGGCCTGAGCGGTTCGGTAAGGCGGCCGAACGTGCGGATGCGGTCATTCTCGATCTTGAGGATGCTGTGGCGCCAGCGGCCAAGATGGCGGCCCGTGACGCTGTTGCTGCCAGCCGACTCGACCCGTCGCGAACCATCGTGAGAATCAACCCTGCGTCGACGGCCGACTTCGCGCTCGACGTCGAGATGCTCAAGCACTCGGCGTACCGCACGGTGATGCTGGCGAAGACCGAATCAGCGGCTGACCTATGGGGGTTGAACCGGTTCGCGGTCGTTGCGCTGTGTGAGACTGCGAGAGGAATTCTCAACGCGCCGGCGATCGCCGCCGAACCCAACGTCGTGGCTTTGATGTGGGGTGCGGAGGACCTGGTGGCTTCGTTGGGCGGATCCTCGAGCCGTACCGACGACGGGTCGTACCGCCAGGTGGCATCGCACGCACGATCGCAGGTGTTGCTGTCGGCGGCGGCCGCTGGCAAGGCGGCGATGGATTCGGTGTATATCAATATCGCTGATCTTGACGGGTTGGCTGCTGAATCGCGAGACGCTGTGGCGTCCGGCTTCGGCTCGAAGGCGTGTATCCATCCGAGCCAGGCGACGGTGATCCGGGCGGCGTATCGACCAACTGCGGAGGAGGTCGACTACGCTCGAGCGATTCTGGCTGAGGCTGCCCGAAGTGGTGGCGTGTTCCAGTTACGGGGGCGGATGATCGACGGCCCGATTCTCCGTCACGCAGAGCAGACCCTGGCGAGGGCCGACAAAGGCTAGGAAGTAGCCGGCGGAAGCCGGAAAGCGTCGCATCGCTTTCGCGCCCGGTGCTTCGCCGTCCAGCCACTGCGGCATCCGCAGACCTAGAACGGCGGTGGGTCGTCTCGGGGTAGTTGATTCGGTGACTGTTCCGCAGTCTGTTTGTGACTCGATCGTGGTGGGGCCAGGTCGACGGCCGGTCTGGTGGTGTATTTTCCACCGGACGGTGAGGTCCAGTCGAGCCAGCCGGTACGGTCTTGAACCACGTTCCATCGGGTGAGGGTTTTGAACCGGTGATGCTTTCGACAGAGGTGTGCAAGGTTGGCGTGGTGAGTGTCGTGTACCTTCGCCCAGGGGATGAGATGGTCGATCTCAGAATTTGCCGCCGACCGTCGACAACCGGGAAACCGGCAGGTCTCGTCACGGACCCGGAGCCATCGGCGGACCATCGGTGAAGGTAATCGTCGTTTACGGCCGATAGCCAGCAGGTTGCCGTGGTCGTCGGTGAGTAGTGGGGTGAAAGTCCCGGCCACGGCCGCGATGCCGCGAGCCACGTCGGGGCTGAGCGGTCCGTACCCTTCGAGGGTGCCGTTATGGTCGGTGAGCCCGGCGAGGGTGGCCGCGTCAATGGTGACCAGAACCTCCGGGCCGGTGAACCGTTGCCGGGACGGTTGGGGTGGGCTACCGGTTTCACCTGTCGGTTCGCCAGCAGACCTGGCGCCAGACTTTTCACCCGGTTCGACCGCAGACTCTTCACCGGGCTCGACCGATGACTCAGCGCCGGATCCGCCTGCAGACTTGGCACCGGACTCACCAATAGATTCCCCGGCTTCTACGGCTGATCCTTCTACACTGGGTCGAGCCGTGGGGGCTCCTTCTGCTGGGTGAGCCAGGCTGCCGGGCAGCGCGGAGCGGCCCGTGAGGAGATCGCTGAAGATGTCTGCGCGGAGTTGGGTGAGGGTGCGCGGTTGGTCGGGTCCCTGGCATTGTTGGGCAAGGGCAGTCAACATGTTGTGGATTCCGATTCCAATTTCTGCGGCCAGATGTGCGGAGATCCAGCACATGCCGTCCTGATCAGGCTGATGCGCTCTGGTCATTTCCGGGGCTCTTTCCAGCAGTGCTGCCTCAAACGACACGCGGGCGGTTGAGGGGAGGAGCGTTGCTTCCTCAACGATGGTCAGCGCCTGCGGGTAATTGATCTTCCCCCAGGTCAGGGCTTCGAGGGTGGCCGGGAAGTCCCTGCATAAGATAATGCTGTCCTGAAGGAGACCTAGCGCCGTGCGATCCGGTAACCTCAGAGCGCACGCTATCTCGGCGGCGGCCAGACTCTCGGTCATCGACTCGGCTAGTTTGGCCGCCGCCGCCGGGTCAACCCAACCATCGAGACCTTGAGTGTTCCGAGCTTCATCACGTACCTGCGCTTCGACCACCGTAATGACCTTCGCCCTCATCGCCTGGGCCCACCCGATGAGTGATTCCAGAACTGTCAGCGTCTCAATGGCCCGTTCCGGTGTCAGCTCATCCTCCCGGAACAGGCAAATACTGCCGCTTACCCCCGGCCGGACGTCACTTATTGTGCGCTCTCCGCTACTGCTGGGCGGGGTGGTGTCCTGTCCGAGCTTCATCTGGTCAGCGGTCTCAACGGCCATAACTAATTATATTCGAATATGTGTACTAAAATCAGTACTCCAAAAAATTGCCCGAGGGAATTTGATGGACCCCTTCAGCCGTTACCCCTGTATGAGAACAGTAATAGCAGGAGCCCACGGAAAAATTGCCCGCGAACTCACCCGCCAGCTTGTTCACCAGGGTCACGAGGTTGTCGGTCTTATTCGCAACCCTGAGCACAACAAAGACATCGAGAACGACGGCGGCACCCCAGCGGTCGTTGACCTTGAATCAAGTTCGGCCGACGATCTTGCCACGGTGCTGGCCGGAGCCGACGCCGTCGTCTTCGCAGCAGGTGCCGGGGCAGGGAGCAGCGCAGAGCGCAAAGACACGGTCGACCGCGGTGCGTCGGTGCTGCTGGCGGACGCGGCCGAAATAGCTGGCGTGAAACGGTTTGTGCAGATCTCGTCAATGGGAGCCGACACGGTCCGCAACGGCCAGCGTCCCGACGACCTCGACGACACCTTCTACTCCTACCTCCAGGCGAAGCTCGCCGCCGAAGAAGACCTGGCAGCGCGGTCCTCCTTTAGCTGGACCATCGTTCGACCGGGTGGATTGACCGACGACCCCGCCACCGGACGGGTGCGCCTCACCTCGAAGACCGGCCAGGGATCGGTGCCTCGGAAGGACGTGGCAGCAGTGATCGCCGCACTGCTCGAAACAAAGCTGGGGGACCGGCAGATCCTCGAGTTGATTTCGGGCGAGGAAGCCATCCCCGACGCACTTGCCTCGATCAGCCGCTAAGCGGTCTACCCCGCAAGATCCGCGAGATCACAGAAACGGCCCTTGGGCTCCGATGCTGCCAATCCAACCGGCGGACGTGGGCCTGGGGGCCGTTTTTTTGCGTAGACGAACCTGCCGGTGCGCGATACTTGAACCATGATATTCACCGCGCCTGACACAGGACGCCGCCGGGTCGTCATCCTCGGATCGACCGGCTCGATCGGCACCCAGGCCATCGACGTCATCCGCCAGGCGCCGGACAGGTTTGCCGTCGCGGCCGTCGCGGCCGGCGGTGGAAACCTCGCGTTGCTGGCGGAACAGGCCGTCGCGACCAACGCCCAGGCAGTCGCCTCAGCAACCGGCACCGAAGCAGAACTCAGCGCCGCCATCCGCGCGGCAGCCGCCGGGACAGCGTCAGGCAAGAACTATTCGCCGACACTGTTTACCGGTCCGGACGCCTCGGCCCACCTCGCCGCCTGGCCTGACGCCGACGTCGTTCTCAATGCCATCACGGGATCGATCGGACTCGCCCCGACCCTTGCGGCGCTCAAAGCCGGACATATGCTCGCCCTTGCGAACAAGGAATCCCTCATTGTGGGTGGCCAGCTGGTTCAGGACGAAGCAGCCGAGGGCCAGATTGTCCCAGTGGATTCCGAACACTCAGCGATCGCCCAGTGCCTCCGCTCCGGCGCCGCGGGCGAGGTGGACCGGCTGATCCTCACCGCATCGGGCGGCCCCTTCCGCGGCAAAGCGAAGAAAGACCTCGAAGACGTCACCCCGCAGCAGGCCCTGGCACACCCCACCTGGGACATGGGCAAAATGGTTACCACCAATTCCGCGACCATGGTCAATAAGGCGCTCGAGGTCATCGAGGCGCACCTGCTCTTCGGCATCCCACTGGAGCGGATCGACGTCGTCGTCCACCCCCAGTCGATCATCCACTCGATGGTGCAGTTCACCGACGGGTCCACCATCGCCCAGGCGTCGCCACCCGACATGCGCCTGCCCATCGCCCTCGGCATCGGGTGGCCGCACCGCGTTCCTGGAGCGGCGACCCCCTGCGACTGGACGACGGCGGCCACCTGGACGTTCGAGCCCCTCGACGAGGAGGCGTTCCCCGCCGTCCGGCTCGCCAAAGCGGCAGCGGCCCGCGGCGGAACGGCGATGGCCGTTTACAACGCCGCCAACGAAGAAGCGGTTGAAGCTTTTCACGGCGGAGCGATAGGTTTCACTGACATTGTGGATACGGTAGAGGCCGTCACCGCTGAGCACGACAGCAGCGGGCCGCTCACTGTCAGCACGGTGCTCGACGCCGAGAAACGGGCACGCACACTGGCCCGGATTCGTTGTGGTGTGCAGGATCAGTTCAGCTAAGCCAAAGGAAACGCGTTGTCCATTCTGCTCTTCGTTCTGGGAGTGCTCTTCGTTGCAATAGGTATTGCCGCGTCCATCGCTCTCCACGAAGTGGGGCACCTTGTCCCCGCCAAGCTCTTCAAGGTCCGCGTGACCCAGTACATGATTGGGTTTGGGCCCACCCTCTTCTCGCGCCGCCGCGGCGACACCGAATACGGATTCAAGGCCATTCCCCTCGGCGGCTACGTCTCCATGGTCGGAATGTTCCCGCCAGCGAAGGACAACGACGGTGACAGCACCGGGACAGCAGTCCGCCCCTCCAGCACCGGGATGTTCCAGCAACTGACCACCGACGCGCGACAGGCCGCCGCCGAGCAGCTCCGCCCAGGCGACGAAAACCGGGTCTTCTACAAGCTGCCCATCTGGAAGCGCATCGTCATCATGCTCGGCGGGCCGGTGATGAACCTGCTCATCGGCGTCATCATGTTCGCCATCCTGATCATGGGTTTCGGCTCGCCGCAGGCGACCACCACGGTTTCCGAGGTCTACGAATGTGTGGTGCCAGCCAGCCAGCAGGCATCGACGGGGCAGACTGCCTGCTCCGACGAGGATCCCCCCGCCCCAGCCTTCGACGCCGGACTGCAGCCAGGCGACCAGGTGGTGAGCTACGACGGTCAGGAAGTCACCGACTGGACCCAGCTGTCCGCCTGGATCAGGGACACGGCAGGCGAAGAAACCGACATTAGTTACGTGCGCGACGGCGACACCGTCAACGCCACCATTACGCCGCTGCTGACGGAACGCCCCGTTCCCGACATTGACGGGCGGCCCAAGCTTGACGACGACGGCAGCCCGGTCCTCGAAGCCGTCGGGTTTATCGGCGTCGGCTCCCAACAGGAACTCGTTCCCGGCCCGGCAAGCGACGTGTTGCCTGCGGTGGGTGAAAACGTTGTGGCAGTGACCGGCGTGGTAATCAATCTGCCGCAGCGGGTCGTCGAAGTGGGGCAAGCCGCGTTCTCCGATGCGCCGCGGGATCCCGAAGGGCCGATCAGCGTGGTCGGCGTCGGCCGGATTGCCGGGGAGGTGTCCGCCATGGACGAAATCCCCATCGAATCCCGGGTGGCGACCCTGGTGGGCCTGGTGGGTGGCGTCAATATCGCCTTGTTTGTCTTCAACCTCATCCCGTTACTGCCCCTCGACGGCGGACACATCGCGGGTGCGCTGTGGGAAGGAATCCGCAGGACCTCCGCACGGCTGTTCAAGCGCCCCGATCCCGGCCCTTTCGACATGGCCAGGCTTCTCCCGCTCACCTATGTGGTCGCTGTCCTGCTCATGGGAATGGGTGCCCTGCTGATTTACGCGGACATCGTGAAGCCGGTCAATCTGTTCGGCTAGCTTCCACCCAACGAGCCGAACCGCTGCCGAACCGCGCGAACTAGTGGTCTAGGCGCAGGATCGCTGTTGGCCGACCACTTCCCTGCAGCTAGCCCACTTTTCTGGCGTCGGTGGGATGCACAGTCGGGCGTCGGATTAAAGGTTGTAAATCGAATTGAGCGCCAAATAGGTTGTTATTACTTTTGCAACCCTTTAGGGTGAAGCTATGTTTGTCATGACCATCGACCAAAAGGGCAGCTCCCATGCCAATGACGGCGTCCCCGGGCTCCTCGACCTGCTGCGGCACGTGCCAACGGTCGTCCCCTTCGATCGGTCGGTGGGCGACGAAGCTCAAGGGGTCCTTGACTCGCCAGAGGCGGTGGTCGACGTCGCACTCCTCTGCCTTCGAGTGGGCGGCTGGTATGTCGGAATCGGCGTTGGGGGCGTGGACCTGCCCCTGCCATCGAGCGCGCGTGAGGGGAGAGGCTCCGCCTTCGTCGCCGCCCGTTCCGCAGTCGAACAAGCAAAGAAGGCTGGCGACCGCGCGGCCGTCGCAGTTGATGGTGGACTGGGGACCGCCGAAGCCGAGGGCGTGTTGATGCTGATCGGGCTGCACGTCATGAAACGGACCGCCGCGGAATGGCGTGTCCTCGATCTGCTGGAACCAGGCAAATGGGGGAGTCAGACTGCTGTGGCGCGCCAGCTCGGCATCACCTCCCAGGCTGTCAGCAAGGCGGTTAGCCGGTCGGCGTGGGTCGAGGAATGGGCCGCCCGTCCCGCTGCGGCGGTGCTGTTGCAGCGGGCCGACGTCGCTTCGCGTGGGTAAGGTCGTTTCCCGGGGGGAAAGCGTCAGACCCAGACTGTAGAGTCCCGGTGTAACGACAGGAAGACGAGGGCCTACATGGAAGCACTGTGGATCATACTGACGCTGCTGGTGGCGGCCGGTGTCGGTTGGCCGGTGACCACCGGTGTGCTCAAGCTCGCACGCTCGGTCGACGAGCGCGAGGAGACGACCCAGCTCGAGACAGCCGAGCACGAGAAGGCCGAGCACGAGACGACCGAGCACGAATCGCCGGATCGCGCTGAGCAGGTACCCGCCGGTGCCGCAAGGGTCGTGATTCCAGACCCGCCAGCACACGAACCAGCAACCCCGGCGCAGCCACCAGCCCGACCCGGGGTCCTCCGTGGTGGTCTGGTCATCGGCATCCTGGAGCGTCTCGGGGTGGCTGGCGCCATCATCGCCAACGAACCGGTCGCGATCGCCTACGTCGTGGCGATCAAGGGCCTCGGCAGGTACGCGGAGTTGAAGGAGACCCCAGCGGTTGCCGAACGCTTCATCATCGGAACCCTGACATCCCTGTTGTGGGCTGCCGCCGTCGCCGGCTTCGCGGCGGCGTACCTCCTGTAATCACGTATAAGGTGGATCCATGAGTGTTTACGCAGTGGAATATGTGTATGGCCCCGATAGCTCCGACCTACGCGACGAGCACCGGCCGGCTCACCGCGAGTGGCTCACCAGCCTCGTGACCGATGGTCGGGTCCTCGCGTCCGGCGCGTTCGCCGATGGCGCGGGTGCGCTGCTGATCTTCACCGCCGACGACGAGCAGTCGCTCAACGACCTTCTGCGCCAGGATCCGTTCGCCCTCCAGGGTGCCATCGCCGCGGTAAAGGCCACCGAGTGGAAGCCCGGCATTGGCCTGTTGTCGCAGTATGCCTAGACCCACCACATTTGATGTACCGATGAACTACACATGGAGGATCCTTTGACCTCGGTCAGTTTAGGAATGCCAGCCGCCCCACCGCCCGTCCTTGCTCCCCGCCGCAAAACCCGGCAGATCAAGGTCGGCTCAGTGGGCGTCGGATCGGATTCGCCTATCAGCATCCAGTCCATGACCACCACCCCCACCACCGATATCAACGCGACCCTGCAACAGATTGCTGAGCTGACGGCCACCGGCTGCGACATTGTGCGGGTCGCCTGCCCGTCCGCTGACGACGCCGCAGCGCTGCCGATCATCGCCCGAAAGTCACAGATCCCGGTCATCGCTGATATTCACTTCCAGCCGAAGTACGTTTTTGCTGCCATCGATGCTGGTTGCGCGGCCGTCCGGGTCAACCCTGGAAACATCCGCAAGTTCGACGACCAGATCAAGGAGATCGCCGCCGCGGCCAAGGCCGCCGGAACCTCGATCCGCATCGGCGTCAACGCTGGCTCCCTCGACCCGCGGCTGATGGAAAAATATGGCAAGGCAACCCCGGAAGCGCTCGTAGAGTCGGCTGTCTGGGAAGCCTCCCTCTTCGAGGAACACGACTTCCACGACTTCAAGATCTCCGTGAAGCACAATGACCCGGTGATCATGGTCCGAGCCTACGAACTGCTGGCCGAACGGGGCGACTGGCCCCTGCACCTCGGCGTCACTGAGGCGGGTCCCGCTTTCCAGGGCACCATCAAGTCGGCGACAGCGTTCGGCGCGCTGCTGTCCAAGGGGATTGGTGACACCATTCGGGTGTCCCTCTCGGCCCCGCCCGTGGAGGAAATCAAGGTAGGGAACCAGATTCTGCAGTCGCTGAACCTGCGGCCGCGCAAACTGGAAATAGTGTCCTGCCCCTCCTGTGGGCGTGCGCAGGTCGACGTGTACACGCTCGCCGAGCAGGTGACCGCCGGCCTTGAAGGCATGGAGATCCCGCTCCGGGTGGCAGTGATGGGTTGTGTGGTGAATGGTCCAGGCGAAGCCCGCGAAGCGGACCTTGGTGTGGCCTCCGGCAACGGCAAAGGCCAGATCTTTGTGAAGGGCCAAGTCATCAAGACTGTTCCCGAAGACCAGATTGTTGAGACACTCATTGAAGAAGCCATGAGAATAGCCGAGGAGATGGGGGAAGCAGATGGCGAGACTGCTGGCCAGGGTGGCCCCATGGTTACCGTCAGTTAGGTCCCCCACCGAGCAGTACGACACGACCGGCCCGGTCGGGCCGGCGAATCCCGCCCCGTCCGATGGGTTCGCGACGCTCGGCAAGGAGCACAACGAAGCCCTCGGACGGCTGGTTGAGCGGGACCCGACCGCCAACGTCTTCATCGCCTCGCACCTTGAGGCATCCCGCGGCTTGTCGCCGTCCTATGCTGGCGGCGAAGTGATCGGCATTTTCCGTGACGGTGAGCTGGTTTCGGCGTGCTGGGCGGGTGTCAACCTGGTGCCCATCGCAGTGTCGGCTGCCGACGGCGCCGCCCTCGGCACCTACCTGGGGCAGTCCACGCGAAAGTTCTCCTCGATCTTCGGGCCCTCCGAAGCGGTGCTGGCCATCTGGTCCACCCTGCAGGAGTACAGTCCAGAGCCATTCGACGTGCGCCCCGCACAGCCGCTGCTGGCCATCACCGGACAGCCCAAGGTCGAGCCCGCTGCTGGGCTCCGATTCACCCGTGAAGACGAGCTGGACGTCATTGTTCCTGCGTGCGCCGCCATGTTCGAGGAAGAAGTCGGCTACTCACCCTTCACCGGCGGCGGCGAATATTACCGTCGCAGGGTGGCGTCCCTGGTCCGGCGACAGGCGTCGCTGGCAGATTTCGACGACGACGGCCAGGTGATCTTCAAGGCCGAACTTGGCACAGTCTCGAGCACCACGGTTCAGATCCAGGGTGTCTGGATGAACCCGGCCTACCGCGGGCAGGGGCTCAGCGCGGGCTACCTTGCCGCCGTCGTCCTCGCCGCCCAGCAACGCGCCCCGGTAGTGAGTCTCTACGTCAACTCGTTCAACACGAGGGCGCTGGCCGCCTACCGGACGGTGGGATTCAGCGAAGTGGGGACCTTCGCCACGGTCCTGCTTTGAGTGGGCGGGGTGGCCGCCGGCTGACCGCGCTATCGTGTGCCGTGCTGGTCATCGGCACCGGGTGCAGTGCGGACCAGGGCACTGACGACCGCCCGCCCCCGTCCACATTGTCGCCCGCTCCGGGCCCCTGACCCAGGAGGAGGCAGCGACCCAACGGTCACCGCCGAACCTGGCGGTGACCCGTCGGCCAGCCTGAACGCCGAGTTCACTCCCAGCGAGCTGGCAGCGGCACTGGCAACGGTCAACGAGGAGGCGTCCCTTGAAGGGGTCATCCTGACCGACCCGGAGATTCGGGAGCTCATCGTGGATCAGGCCGCGAACCTAGGCGAGCTGACCGTCTCGCCCGAGGAATGCAACGTCTTCGCCGACCCGGAGCTCACCGAACAGGCCCTGAGCGCAGCACTCGCCACCATGACCTTCGCCGGAGCGTCGTCTCTGCAGCCGGATTCGATCGGCCTGTCCAGCCACGAATCGGATGAAGTGATCCAGGACCAACTCGACGCCAACCGGGACCAACTCGCCGACTGCAGCGATTTCGACATGGAGATCGCTGGGGAAGTGGTATCCGTGGGCGTCACCGAACTGCCGGTCACCACCATCGCCGACGAAGCCTTCGCAGTCCAGACCATGGTCCGGGTGCCGGGGACTATTCAGCAAACCATCTCGCTGACCGCCGTCACCGGGACCACCACCATCAACGTGACGATCGGCAGCTCGGGGGACGACACGCTGGATTTGGCACGGGGACGGGACCTCGCTGATTCGACGGTTGCCGCGCTGCGTGGTCTTTAGCGGTCCGTGACAAGCGTCGGTGTCAAGCGTCCGTGCCAAGTGTCCGTGACGAGCGTCTGTGTCACCGGGGTCTGCCGGAAACGGTTAGATTGGTATCTGATGAAGCTGCCGAGGCAGTCAGTGCTGAAGAAACGGATTTTAACGCGTGGTCCTTCGACTTTCCACACTTTTCCTGCGCACCCTGCGCGAGGACCCCTCCGACGCCGAGGTAGCCAGCCACCGGCTCCTGGTCCGGGCTGGCTATATCCGCAGGGCAGCGCCAGGGATCTACACCTGGTTGCCGCTCGGACTGCGGGTGCTCGGCAAGGTGGAGACCATCATCCGCGAGGAAATGGCAGCCATCGGCGCCCAGGAAGTCCATTTCCCTGCACTGCTGCCCAAAGAGCCCTACGAAGCAACCAACCGGTGGACCGAGTACGGTGACGGGATCTTCCGGCTGCAGGACCGCAAGGGCGCAGATTACCTGCTGGCACCCACCCATGAGGAGATGTTCACCCTCCTGGTGAAGGACCTGTACAACTCGTACAAGGATCTTCCCCTGAGCCTCTTCCAGATCCAGTCCAAGTACCGCGACGAGGCACGCCCCCGCGCTGGACTGCTGCGCGGCCGGGAGTTCATCATGAAGGATTCCTACTCCTTCGACATCGACGACGCCGGCCTGGAGCGCAGCTACCAGTTGCACCGCGGCGCCTACCTCCGGATTTTTGAGCGCCTCGGCCTCACAGTGGTCCCCGTTGCCGCCACTGCCGGCGCGATGGGCGGATCCAAGAGCGAAGAATTCCTGCACCCGTCAGAAATCGGCGAAGACACGTTCGTCGCATCCGAAGGCGGTTACACCGCCAATGTCGAGGCAGTCACCACCGTCGTGCCGAAGGAAATCGACTTCACCGGTGCCGCGCCGGCGGACATCAAGGACACCCCTCACACCCCCACCATCGACACGCTGGTCAGCCATGCCAACGAGGTTCTCGCACGCGACGACCGTCAGTGGACTGCCGCTGACACCCTGAAAAATGTCGTGCTTGCCGCGGTCCTGCCCACCGGTGAACGCCGCCTGGTGATTGTCGGTCTGCCGGGCGACCGGAGCGTTGACCTGAAACGCATCGAAGCGAACCTGCCGCCGCACCTTGAAGTCGGTGGCGAAGTGATGGTGGAACCCGCTTCAGAAGACGATCTCAGGAAGCACCCGGGCCTGGTCAAGGGCTACATCGGCCCGGGGCTGAGCCTCGACGCTCCGGTACTTGGCGCCGACGGATCCACCGGGATTCCTTATCTGGTGGACCCGCGTGTCGTTCCGGGCACCTCTTGGATCACCGGTGCCAACGTCTCCGGCAAACACGTCTTCGGTCTGGTCGCCTCCCGCGACTTCGCCTGGGACGGGGTCATCGAGTCAGTCGAGGTGCGCGACGGCGACGAGGCACCCGACGGGTCCGGCCCACTGAAGGCGGCCCGCGGTATCGAGATGGGCCACATTTTTCAGCTCGGCAGGAAATACGCTGACGCGTTGGGGCTGAAGGTCCTCGACCAGAACGGCAAACTCGCAACCGTCACGATGGGCTCCTACGGCGTCGGGGTAACCCGTGCCATCGCTGCCCTGGCCGAATCCAACCGGGACGACAAGGGCATCATCTGGCCACGGAATGTGTCGCCAGCCGACATCCATTTGGTGGCCACCGGTAAGGGCGAGGAAATTTTCGCTGCAGCGAACCAGCTCGCCGAGGACCTCACCGCCGCCGGGTTGGAGGTCATCTACGACGACCGACCCAAGGTCTCCCCGGGGGTGAAGTTCGGTGACGCCGAGCTGATCGGCGTGCCGACCGTCGTCGTCGTCGGGCGCGGCCTGGTGGACGGCGTGGTGGAGGTCAAGGATCGCCGCAGCGGCGAGGCGGAGAACGTCGCAGTGGCTGAGGTTGTTGAACACCTCCGCCGCCTTGTCACCCAGTAGCGGGACCGGATGTACTCCGGGCTGGAGGAGATCCAGCTCGCGACCCTGCTCCTGGTGGTGGTCGCGGGATTCGCTGCGGGCTGGGTGGATGCTGTAGTCGGTGGTGGCGGGCTGCTTCAGCTACCCGCCCTGCTCCTGGTCCCGGGGATCACCCCGGTGCAGGCCTTGGCGACCAACAAGATGGGGTCCCTCTTCGGCACCACCACCAGCGCTATCACCTATTACCGGCGGGCAAAACCGGACCTGAGGACGGCGTTGCCGATGGCAGGTATCGCCCTGGTGGGTGGGTTCGGTGGGGCGATCATCGCCACCTCCCTGCCGTCCTCGGTTTTCAAACCCATCATCGTGGTGGCGCTCATCGCGGTCGCCGTGTTCACCGCGTTCCGCCCCACCGTAGGCACGCTGACGACGCTGCGCCACGCCGGTGGGCGGCACTACGGAACAGCAGCGGCAATCGGGCTGGTGCTGGGGTTCTACGACGGGCTGATCGGCCCGGGCACCGGGTCCTTCCTGATCATCGCGATGGTGACACTGCTCGGCTACAGCTTCCTCGACGCCAGCGCCAAATCGAAAATCGTGAACCTGGCCACCAACTTCGGTGCGCTGATGTTCTTCCTCCCGAATGGTTCGCTGCTGTGGGGGCTGGGCCTGGTGCTCGGCCTCGCCAACATGGCCGGTGGGTACCTCGGCTCACGCATGGCCATCACGCAGGGCAGCAAATTCATCAGGATTGTCTTTCTGGTGGTGGTGTCAGCGCTGGTCGCCAAACTCGGTTACGACGTGTGGATCGAGAACATTAGACCGAACCTGTAGGTCCCGAACCGGGAGATCGTTCAGGGCCTGACCAGGTCCGCTGGCGCCGGCAGCTCGGGCAGGGTGCGCCGCAGCAGGGTGCTGGCCACCCACAGGGAGCGCTGCGCACCGTCCCGATTTCCCGATTCGACTGCTGAGAGTGCATTTTGCACCTCCCTGACCACGGACCAGTCCCGCGCCAGCAGCGGGTCCAGGTCAGCGGCGAACGCCAGATCGGAACATCTTTCCCGAAGGTGGCCAGCCGGGTCCCGGGGAAACAGCTCGCCGATCCGGTTCCACAGCATCGGCGCGACGGCGAACTCGGCATCTCCAATCATCGGCTTCGGATCGATCGCCACGAAGGTGGAAGCACCGGCCCCAGGGCCGGTGGATCCTGTGCGAGCAGATGCCGGCCGGGGGAGGATGTTGGAATAGTGGAGATCGGAATGCACCAGCACGTCCTGCTCGGACCGGCGCCCCACCGCGCCGCGCACCTGGCAAACCTCCAGGGCGCACTCGAGTAGCCATCGGTCGAACGGTCGGCCCAGCCGGTCCCAGTCAGCGGGCAGCGTGTCGGTCCACATCTCGGCCTGGGCAGCAACCGAAGGGATGTCCTGCCACAAGTTGCCGTTATTCGGGCGCAAGGAAAGGGACCGGACCAGGGTGCCCCACACGGACGCCGTCTCATCCAGCGGCGTCCCGGTGAGTGACCGATCGCCGTCCAACCGCTCCAGCAGCAGGACATAGTCGTCCCGGGCTGCTGCCAGGAGACGCACGGCTCCCCGGCCAGCCCAGAGTGCCAGCGCATCAGGTTCGGTGAGTGCCTCGTCGTGGGGGACCGATACCTTCAGCACGGCGGGGCTGCCGTCGTCGCACCGAACCGGGAGGACCACAGCGGCGCTGCCGAACCAGGGGCGAGTTGCGGCGGAAAGATCGAGGGTCAGATCCCACTCGGCCAGCAGGGTCTGGGCCAGCTCCCGCCACCGGGTAAGCCAGCCGCGCCCGCCCGGAAGGCGCAGTGCATTACCGACCAACGCGGCGGGGAGCTCGATTCCGGGTACGTCCACGAGGCTAAGTCTAGGCTCCGAGCCCCCGCCCAAAGCCCCCGCCGAGGCGTGAGATCTGGCGAGTCAGGGGCACCCCGGGTCGCGGTGGAGTCCCAGGTCGGCGGATCTCGCTTCTCGGCGGTGTTAGACGAGGTTGCTCGCGCCCAGCCATGACCCAATCACAAAGGTCGCGACCAGGGCTAACGCGCCGCCGGCCACCACGCGGAGGGAGGCCCGGGTCTTGGATCCGCCACCGATTGCCGCCCCCATCGCCCCAGTCACCGACAAGGCAAGAAGGACAGCAACGAATGTGCTGGGGACCCGCCATTCTGGCGGCGGCAGCAAAATGGCCAGCAGCGGCAGGATCGCACCCAGGATGAAGGCAGCCGCCGAGGCGAACGCAGCGTTCCAGGCGCTGACGACGTCGGTTTCCTTGATGCCCAGCTCGGCGTCCAGATGGGCGGCAAGAGCGTCGTGGCCGGTGAGCTCCACAGCCACCGTGTGAGCCGTGGCCGGGGTGAGACCGCGGGCCTCATAGATGGCAGCGAGTTCGGCAAGCTCCTCGTCGGGCTGTTCCCTGAGCTCACGGCGTTCCTTCTCAATCAGGGAGCGCTGGCTGTCACTCTGGCTGCTCACCGATACGTACTCGCCGAGTGCCATGGAGATGGCCCCACCGACCAGTGCCGCCAGGCCGGCGGTCAGGATGGGGCCCGTGGTGTTGGTCACTCCGGCGACGCCGACCACTATCGCAGCCACCGACACGATCCCGTCGTTTGCTCCGAGGACACCGGCGCGCAGCCAGTTCAGGCGGTGCGCCAGATCGCCGCGGTGTGGTTCGTCGGTGTGCAGGGCAGCGGTGGCGGCCGTGACTGGCCCAGAAACACTGGCCGGTCGAGAAACGCTATTCGAATCAGGAACACGGTCTGACATGGTGGCTACCTTTCAGGACTTCACTTGGCGATGCCGGGAAACGCCTCAACGACGTTGGTGGTTGAGCGCCGGTGGTCGGTCACGGCAGCGAACCGCTGGACCGCCCACTGCCGTGCTGAACCGTCGGTCAAACCCACCAGATCGGCGTACATCCCGACCAGGCTCGTGTCGAGGGCGGCGAGCGTCGCGGCCGGATCCTCAACGAATCCGGGGTCGAGGGAGAACGCTTGAAGGTGCGGGGGGACAGGGGTGCAGGCTCCAGCGTCGAGTAGGGTCTCACCCTCCACTGCTGCGGCTGTGTGTTGGTCTGCCAACATCAGCAGGGGTGCCGGGTCGGGTGTTCGCGCTGCAGTGACCTCGTAGGCATAGGCCGATCGGCATTCGGCGGTCACCGCATCAGCAAGCCAGCTGGCCTCCGTGCTATTGGCCGGGGTGGCACCGGCGCAGTCTGGGGACGGGTTCACCGCGGCGGCAGGCATGACGGCTGCCGGCGGAACTTCCAGGTCCTGCAGCCCGGCCAGTGTGATTGCCTGCTGCCGTTGGCTGGTCCCCACTGAGGCGAGGAGCCGTGCAATACCCGGTTCGGCGGTGATCGCGGCGTCGAGGTTCTGTTGGGCTGAGGCGAACAGGTCAGCAACGAACCCGGACGGCGTAGGTGCCGGCTCGAGGGGGATGGGTGCCTCGGTGGTAGACCGGTCGGTCGTCGCCGGAGCGGAGGGCATCGGGTGCCTGAGGGCCTCGGCCTGGTCCTGCAGCATGCTGGCAGTCTTGGTGTAGGTGCCCCCCAGATCCGATCCCGGGGTAGCCGATACGGTGGAGCCAGCAAGCACTGCTGCCGCACCGGAGAGGTCCGCCGCCCGGACCTCGGCAGCCAGCTGGGCTTCCTCGGTCAAGGTCAGGGGCGGCGGGCCCTCGGGTTGGGGGCCGTCGAGGTTCAGTCCGAGGGCAACCACGAGGGCGAACGTCAGGAGAAGCCCGAGCGTCCTGGCGATTCGTCGTGCGACGGTACGCGCGGCGACGGGGAAGCCGGAAGGCCGGGGGGCAGCAGAGTCCTTCACAACTCCTGATGATGTCACGATCCCCGCCCGATCGGCAGCCGGTACACCGCATACGCCGGAAAGTCGGTACCCTAGAGCTACAACATCATCGAGTGGGAGGCAGCAATGGCGGTTCGGCCGGGCAATGACAGTCCGCCTGCGGCAAGCACGCTGCAGCAACAGGCACGCGAGGCCGACGACCAGGGCGAATCGGCCAGGCTCACCGCGCTGCTGCTGCCCACCGTTGAGCGGCACGGCCTGTTCCTGGAGGCCGTTGAGATCAAATCTGCGGGATCCGAGCGGGTAGTGAACGTGGTGGTCGACCTGCCCGAGGATCAGAACGGTTCAGTCAATCTTGACCTGATCTCCGCCGTCGCCCACGATGTCTCGCTCGCCATGGATGCCGATCCCCACGACCACGGGCGTCCCTACAGCCTCGAAGTTTCCTCGCCGGGGGTGTCGCGTCCCCTCACCCAGCCCCGCCACTGGCGGCGCAACGTGGGTCGACTGGTTACGGTCCGCCCGTCAAAGGGCGACGACGTGACTGGCCGGCTTCTGACAGTCACCGCCGACGGTATCCGGTTGACCCCCCACCTACCCGTAAAAAAGGGGATGAAGCCTAAAACAGGCGACCCCCTGACTCTGCTGTTCACTGACATCCGGAAGGGCACAGTGCAGGTTGAGTTTGCGCATCTTGATGACACCGGGGACGAAGGCATCGGCGACGATGCCCGTACCTCTACGACACACCCAGCTTCGGAGGCCTAAATGGATATTGATATGAGTGCGCTAAGGCTGCTTGAACGTGAACGGGAAATTCCGTTGGAGCTCCTGATCCCCACCATCGAGCAGGCGCTGCTGGTGGCCTATCACAAGACCGCGGGATCGCAGGACACCGCCCGGGCCGAACTGGACCGCAAGAACGGTCACGTCACCATCTGGGCCACCGAGACCGACGACGACGGCGCGCCAGTGGGGGAGTTCGACGACACCCCCACCGGCTTTGGCAGAATTGCGGCCAGCACGGCCCGCCAGATCATCCTGCAGCGTTTACGTGACGCCGAGGACGACAACATCCTCGGTGAGTTCCGTGGGAAGGAGGGCGAACTGGTGGCCGGGATGATCCAGCAGGGCACCAACCCGCACATGATTCAGGTCAACCTCGGATCGGTCGAGGCGCTACTGCCACCTCCCGAGCAGGTTCCCGGCGAAAGATACTTGCACGGCACCCGGTTACGTGCCTTCGTCGTCGACGTTCACCGCGGCATGAAGGGCCCCTCGATCACGCTGTCGCGATCCCACCCGGGCCTCGTCAGGAAGCTGTTCGAACTGGAGGTGCCGGAGATCGCCGACCACACGGTCGAGATCGTCGCACTTGCCCGGGAGGCGGGACACCGCACCAAGATCGCCGTCAGGGCTCAAAGACCTGGCGTTAACGCCAAGGGTGCGTGCATCGGCGAGATGGGGTCCCGTGTGCGGGCAGTCATGAATGAGCTCAACGACGAGAAAATCGATATTGTCGACTACAGCGACGATCCCGCCACCTTCATCGCAAGTTCACTGTCGCCCTCACGGGTCTCGTCGGTCACGATCACCGACGAGAGCACCAGATCGGCCCGCGTCGTGGTCCCCGACTATCAGCTCTCACTCGCCATCGGCAAAGAAGGCCAGAACGCCCGCCTGGCAGCAAAGTTGACCGGCTGGCGGATCGACATTGTGTCCGACGCCGTGAAGGCCTGAACGCCCCCGACTATCACCGATGCTGTCTTGCCTCCGGATAGGCGCTAGAATGGAAGAGGCTTAGGTCATTGCCATCTCAACAAACCGCCATGAGAACGTGCGTGGGTTGCCGGAACCGCGATGACCAGGCTGTTTTGCTGCGGTTGGTGAAAGACAAGATGGACGGCTCCAACGCCGTCATGATTGACGATCGCCGCCGGCTCTCCGGTAGAGGTGCGTGGTTGCACCCCCAGCCGGCGTGCATGGAACAGGCCCTCAAACGCGGCGCGTTCAACCGCGCCTTTCGGGGCCAGGTTGACACTCGCGACGTCGAGGATCGACTCCAGGCACTCAAGGAAGCTTCGTTACGAAGCCACCCCAAACAAACCGTCCTCCCTGAAAGCGGGTCAGAAAACTGATGGATTCCCGATGAGTACCCAGCGATGAGTGCCCAACGATGAACAATCTGTTGAGCTTTGCAAATGGCTTTTCAGTTGCCCCGGCAGCTGTGGTCTGCAGTAGGAATTAGACGGTTCGTGCCTGACTCGGTGCGGACCGAGACAGGAGAAATGTGGCTAAGGTCCGCGTACATGAGCTCGCCAAAGAGCTCGGAATTACTTCGAAAGATGCAGTAGCCAAACTGCAGGAGCTGGGCGAGTTTGTCCGCTCCGCCTCATCGACAATTGAGGCACCCGTCGTGAAGAAACTTCGCGGCGCATTCCCGGATGCACCCGTTGCAGCCAAGCCAGCCGCTGAACCAGCGCCGGGCAAGGCCGCACCAGCACCGGCGACAACCCCAGCTGCCACCCCGAACGCCCCCACTCCAGCCTCGCCGAAAGCCGCCACCCCGGCCGGCCCCGCACCGAAGGCACCGGAAAAGGAACACCAGGAAACCCCGGCTGCGGCCCCCGAGCCGGCAGCTGCGGCGCCGCAGGCTTCCGCGGCGGAACCAGCAGCGCAGGAACAGTCATCGGCAGCCAAGCCAGGCGCCCGACCAGCACCAAAACCGGCCGAGGCGCAGGCACCCGCCGCACGTTCCGGCGCAGCCCGCCCTGGGGCGCCCAGGCCAGGCAACAACCCCTTCGCCCCCTCACAGGGGATGCCCCGATCGGGACGCGACGGGGATCGCTCAGGCGGACCCCGTCCAGGCAACAACCCCTTTGCCCCCTCACAGGGGATGCCTCGCCCGGGACGTCGCGACGACGAGCGTGGACAGCGTCCAGCCGCTGGCGCAGGCGGACCACGTCCCGCCGCCGGCGCAGGCGGACCACGTCCCGCCGCCGGATCAGCCCGTCCGGGCGGTCCCCGTCCGGCAGCCGGTGCAGCAGGTTCACGCCCCACGCCGGGCATGATGCCTAACCGCACCGAACGTCCAGCGGCTCCAGGCCGCGGCGGCGCGGCCCGGCCAGGCGGCGGACCAGGCCGCGGCGGCCCAGGTGGCGGCCCGGGCGGCGCTCCCGGTGCGGGCGGCGGAGCTCCGGCAGGCGGCGGCTTCGGCAAGGGTGGTCGCGGACGCGGCGGCACCGCCGGTGCTTTCGGTAAGGGTGGAGCAGGACGCGGCAAGCAGCGCAAGTCCAAGCGCGCCAAGCGTCAGGAACTGGAGCAGATGTCAGCTCCGTCCCTGGGCGGCGTCAGCGTACCCCGCGGCGACGGCAACACCGTTGTCCGGCTGCGTCGCGGCTCCTCACTCGCCGAGTTCGCCGAGAAGATAGATGCGAACCCGGCGGCACTGGTCACTGTCCTGTTCCACCTCGGTGAAATGGCGACAGCAACCCAGTCACTCGACGAAGGCACCTTCGATGTGCTCGGCACCGAGCTCGGCTACAAGATCCAAGTCGTGTCCCCGGAGGACGAGGAGCGCGAGCTGCTCGAGAACTTCGACATTGACCTCGACGCCGAACTTGAAGCCGAAGGCGACACTGAGCTTGAGGCCCGTCCTCCAGTGGTCACCGTCATGGGTCACGTTGACCATGGTAAGACCCGCCTGCTGGATGCGATCCGCAAGTCCAACGTCGTCGAAGGCGAAGCGGGCGGCATCACCCAGCACATCGGTGCCTACCAGATCGACCACGATCACGAGGGTACCGAACGGGCCATCACCTTCATCGATACACCCGGTCACGAGGCGTTCACCGCCATGCGTGCCCGTGGTGCGAAGGTCACCGACATCGCGGTCCTGGTTGTCGCAGCCGACGACGGCGTCATGCCGCAGACGGTTGAGGCGCTGAACCACGCACAGGCCGCCAACGTGCCGATCGTCGTCGCAGTGAACAAGATCGACAAGGAGGGCGCCAACCCTGACAAGGTCAAGGGGCAGCTCACCGAGTACGGTCTGGTTCCCGAGGAATACGGTGGCGACACCATGTTCGTCCACGTGTCGGCGCTCAAGGGCGAAGGTATCGACGAGCTCCTCGAAGCTGTGCTGTTGACAGCCGATGCGGCTCTCGACATGCGAGCCAACCCGAACAAGGACGCCCGCGGTATTGCCATCGAAGCGAACCTCGATAAGGGCCGCGGTGCGGTTGCCACGGTTCTGGTCCAGTCGGGAACGCTGCGCGTCGGTGACACGATTGTCGCCGGTGTGGCCCACGGACGCGTCCGCGCCATGTTCAACGAGGACGGTGACAACGTCATGATCGCCGGACCGTCGCGCCCCGTCCAGGTCCTTGGACTCTCGACGGTGCCTCGCGCCGGTGACACCTTCCTGGTGACGCCGGACGAGCGGACCGGCCGTCAGATCGCTGAGAAGCGTGAGGCCGCCGACCGTAACGCTGCCCTGGCGAAGCGCCGCAAGCGCATCAGCCTCGAGGACTTCGATCAGGCGGTTGCAGCGGGCAAGGTTGACACCCTCAACCTCATCCTCAAGGGCGACGTGTCCGGCGCTGTTGAAGCACTCGAAGACTCACTGCTCAAGATCGATGTGGGCGACGGCGTCGCATTGCGGGTTATTCACCGCGGCGTGGGTGCCATCACCCAGAACGACGTCAACCTGGCCACCGTTGACTCGGCGATCATCATCGGGTTCAACGTGCGGCCAGCCGAGCGAGTGGCAGACCTTGCCGACCGCGAAGGCGTCGACTTGCGCTTCTACTCCGTCATCTACGCAGCAATCGATGACATTGAGGCAGCGCTCAAGGGCATGCTCAAGCCAGAGTACGAAGAGGCACAGCTCGGCACCGCAGAGATCCGGGAAGTCTTCCGGTCCTCCAAGTTCGGCAACATCGCCGGCTCGATTGTCCGCTCCGGTGTTATCCGCAGGAACTCCAAGGCGCGTCTGGTCCGCGACGGGACGGTTGTCGGCGACAACCTCACCGTTGAGTCCCTGCGTCGCTTCAAGGACGACGCCACCGAGGTCAGGACTGACTTCGAATGTGGTATCGGCCTCGGGTCCTTCAATGACGTCAAGGAAGGCGACATTGTTGAAACCTACGAGATGCGCGAAAAGCCGCGCGTCTAGGTTGTGAGCTTGGGCGCCCCGGGAATCCGGGGCGCCTTTGCCCACTTCGCGCCCGCACACGGACTTCGTCCGGAGCGTTCGCTCAGACGCCCACCAACCGTAGGCGCCCCGGATTCCCGGGCGTTCGTTTAGCGCGGTTAAGTCGCCTTCTCGGCTTGACCGCACGCTGGGGGCTTGCGACGACGGCAGTCCTCGCCAGCGTCCTTGAAGTCCCCGATTTTTGTTTAGATAAATGTTTAGGCAGGAGGAGTTAGCTATGGCAGATCCGGCACGGGCTTCACGGCTTGCACAACGGATTAAGGTTATTGTCGCTGAGGCGTTGCGTCGTCGGGTGAAGGATCCACGGCTTGAAGCAGTGACCATCACCGATGCGCGGGTGACGAACGACCTCCAGCACGCCACCCTGTACTACACGGTGTTTGGCGACGCAGACGAACAGGTCGCCACCCGCACCGCGCTCGAATCGGCGCGAGGTGTGTTGCGGTCCGAGGTGGGCCGGAACATCACCGCCCGGCTCACGCCTACCCTGGAATTCGTCCCCGACGAGATCCCGGTCAACGCGAGCCACCTCGAAGAGTTGCTGCGCACCGCCCGTGAACGCGACGCCGAGGTTGCGGCAATCGCTCAGGGGGCACAGTTCGCCGGCGATGCTGATCCGTACCGCAAACCGGAAGAAGACGACGAGGACGACGTCGACGCTTCGAAGTAACGAGCTCAACAGCAGGAGGGCGGGTCCGCAGTGGCGGTCCCGCCCTCCTGCTTTGTATGGGACCTGGAGGCCCGGTCTCAACCCTGAACTGCATCGAACCGGGTCGCCGGATAAACGGGGCGGTCTGAGGCCTGGTCAGGCCCAGTCCAGGGCTGCAGTGAGGAGCTCTGTGCGGCAGCGATCCGGGTCTGGCTCAGGTGAAATTGGTGGACCACGACGTCAAGTGTCGAGTCGGAGCGCGCTTCGCGTTGGCGAAAGAAGCCACCAGGAACGAGCTTCAGCTGATCAGGCCCGAAGAGCTGATTCAATGCAGCGTCCGATCGGTGGCCTGCGGTCGGGACGGAAGGCGGGAAAGGCCCTCCATGAGTTCGGCCGCATCGCCGCAGAGCGAGATACGGATCCAGCCCTCACCAATCGAGCCGAACGCCGTGCCGGGCGCCACCGCAACGTCTTGCTCCCGGAGCAGGCGGTGCACCCAGCTCCGCACATCCCCCTCGGTGGCGTGGGACAGATCAGCCCATAGGTAGAAAGCCCCCTCCGCGTCAAGGAACTCGATGCCACGTGACGCCAGCACCGCCGACGCCGCGTCCCGGTTGTTCCGGTAATGAGCCAGGGCCGTGGAGACATAGTCCTGCGGTCCGGTCAGGGCCGCCAGCGCCGAATATTGCGACGACGCCGCAACACAGGACACGATTGACTCCATCACATTGTCGAGCCGCTGCTGCATCCCTGGCGGGGTGATCAGGGCGCCAACCCGGATTCCTGTCAGACCGTAGGTCTTCGACAGGGTGACCGAGGTGAACACGCGGGCAGCGTTTTCGGCCGGACCATCCGACTCTCCGGTCCCATCGAAGCGTGCCGGGCTGACATGCTGCACGTCGTAGATGAACGATTCGTAACACTCATCCGAGATGACCCACAGGTCGTGGGCGCGGGCGAAATCCATCAAGGACCGCGTCAGGGCTTCGCTGAACACCGCGCCGAGAGGGTTCGACGGCGAGTTGAGTACCAGCACCCGGGTGCGGGGACTGAGCAACTCCTCAAGATCCTCAACCCGCGGTTGGAAACCGTGCCCGGCATGCAGGGGGTACTCCACCGGGACCGCGTGCAACAGCCTCGCTGTCATGCCGAAGGTCGGGTAGCCGGGATTGGGAATCAGCACCTCGTCCCCGGCGTCGAGCAGCAGACTCATCGCCAGGTGCAGCCCTTGCTGGGCGCCGGCCGTCACGTACACCCGCCCGGGATCCACCCCGACCGACTGCTGGTCAGCAAACCGTGCAGCGAATGCCTCCCGCAAGGGCGCAATGCCGGCATTGGGGGTGTAGTTGGTCTCGTCCCGGTCCAGGGCCGCCATCCCGGCTTCCAGCACGTGGCGCGCCACCGGAAAGCCCGGCTCGCCGATGCTGAGCACTATTGCACCGGGCGTGGCCCAGGCGGCCTGGGTGATTTCGCGGATCTGGTTGGCGGGCAGTCCGTCGGCGTGGGGAGAAATCTTCGGCATGAGGCAAGCGTATCCTCGCCCGACAGCGACGGCGACGGGTGGACCACCGAGGCCGGACCTGGCGTCCACCGCATCGCGCCTATACTGGGAGGCGTGAATTCCGGGCAGGTCCACTCAGGACTGATTATCGTGGACAAGCCTCAGGGCTGGACCAGTCATGACGTGGTCAGCAAAATGCGCGGGATGGCAGGGACCCGGAAGGTGGGTCATGCTGGCACCCTCGATCCGATGGCAACGGGGGTGCTGGTGGTCGGCATCAACCGGGCTACCCGGCTCCTCACCTATGTGGTCGGGACCTCCAAAACCTACACTGCAACCATCCGGCTGGGCCAGTCGACAATCACGGACGACGCCGAAGGCGCCCTGGTCGCCTCCGCCACCGCTGCAGGGGTGACTCCCGAAGCCATTCGCGCTGGTGCTGCAGCCCTGACCGGCGACATTGAGCAGGTGCCCAGCAGTGTCAGTGCCATCAAAGTGAACGGGGAGCGCGCCTACACCAGAGTCCGGTCCGGCGAGGACGTGGTGCTTGCGGCGCGTCCCGTCACCATCCACCGCTTCGACATCCACGACATCCGGCCCGTGATCACCACACCGGCCGAGGGCACCCTGCAGGACGTCGACGTTACAGTCGAGTGCAGTTCGGGAACGTACATCCGGGCGCTGGCCCGCGACCTGGGTGTCTCGTTGGGGGTCGGCGGACATTTGACCGCGCTCCGTCGGACCCGGGTGGGCCCCTACTCGCTGGAGCAGGCCGCGACCCTCGAGGAACTGGCCACTGACCTCCGGCTGTTGCCTATCAATGATGCTGCGCGTGTGCTCTTTCCCCCCCGCGAGCTCTCCGCAGCTGAGGCACTCGATCTATCCCATGGCCGTTTCATCCCGGCCGGGCACGACGACGGACCAGTGGCCGCCTTCGCCCCCGACGGCACACTGGTCGCCCTCCTCAAGAACTCGTCAGAACGGGCCCGCCCCCTGTTGGTCTTCGCGCCCGGAAACGGCTCCGCCCAGTGATCGTCGACGGATTCTTCATCGCGGGAGTTGTCGTCTGCCTGGTCTCTGCAGCGATCTGCGTCGGCGCGGCGGTGATCCGCCAGCCACCCAATGACATCACCATCCTCTCGGTCGCCGCCGTCGAGCTGTTCCTCGTCGTCTACGGGGTGGCCGCCATCATCAGGCAGGCCGGGGGAGAGACCCTCAATGGTGAGGCGTGGGAGTTCTGGGGCTACCTTCTGACCGCCCTGTGTATTCCGCTGGCAGGATTCTGGTGGGCCATTCTTGAGCGCAGCCGGTGGAGCAACCTGGTGCTCGGCGCCGCCGGGATCACCGTGTTCGTTATGCTGTACCGGATGGAACAAATCTGGGATCGGGTACCCCTGTGAGCACGACCCCTGCTGAACAGACACCCGCTGTGCCGACCCGGCACCGCAACAGTGGCCCAGGTCGGCTGCTCATCGCCGTCTATTGTGTCTTCGCCCTCGCGGCAACCGCGCGGGCGGCCTTCCAGATCGGCACCAAATTCGGTCAGGCGCCGCTGGCCTATCTCCTCACCGCCCTGGCCGCCGGCGTGTACGTGCTCGCCACGGTGTCCCTCGCGATGCCGGGCAAACGGTGGTATTGGATTTCGGTTGGAGCGGTGGGCCTGGAACTGGTCGGGGTGCTGACGGTTGGGCTGTTCAGCCTCCTGGACCCCGAGGCGTTCCCCAGCGACACGGTGTGGTCCCTGTTTGGCAGAGGATACGGCTTTGTACCGCTGCTGCTTCCGGTGCTTGGACTGTGGTGGCTGTATCTCAACCGGCCTGGCACAGCGAGGCGACCAGCAACCGAGCGGTCCAGCCCCCCTGCGTGAGAGTATGACAGCAGGAACATCAGCAGCAGCCTTACGATCACCGGCAGCAGCAGCGTTCGTCAGCCACCTTCGAAGGAGCATCATGTCCAGCCCAGAGAATCACCCCGCCGGCAACCCGCAGGACAGCACCCGTCCGGCATCCGGCACCACGCCGGGCGGCCCTGTCGCCGGGCAGTCGCGCGGATCCAACCAGCAGCCCAAAACCGATACGCCCGGCGCCAGCCCAACCTCCAGGGGCGGAAAGACCTCCGGCAAGGCCACGACCAAAACCAGGACCGGGAAATCGGAGTGGGGAGTCTTCCGCACCGTCGTCGTCCTGGTGGGCCTCGTCATCGCCGGCTTCGGAGCGTACTACCTGATTACCGGGACGGGCGGCCTTCCCGAGGCCGACCAGGCAAGTTCCAACCCCACCCTGGAAAACCAGTTCCGGTTCTTCGCGGCCATGATGGTGGGGGTCGGCGCGGCGTTCATCACCATCGCCGTGAAATTCGAATGGGCCAACATGTTGTGGCTGGTCTGCCTGATGGTGTTCATCGGCGGTATCGGCCGCGTCCTGTCGTGGGCCTTCTCCGGCACCCCGCACTTCATGATGATCATCCTGATGGTCATCGAACTCGCCTTCCCGGCGGCACTGCTCGTCTGGCACCGGTATATTGCCAAGACCACCGAAATCCGCAACGAATACGCAGCCCGCGGCTAACACCGGCTGTCGGCACCGAACCACCCGGGCCCGCCCGGCACCGGTTCACAACGAAAGAGGAGATGCGTGCACTACTGGACTGACCTGGCCAGTGTTCCGAATGGTTTTGGTCCATCGGTGGTCACCATCGGCAACTTCGACGGCGTCCACTGCGGACACCAGCGCGTGCTGCAGCAACTGGTCGCCGCGGCCGAAGCCCACCACGCAGCAGCGGTGGTCATCTCGTTCGAACCGCACCCGGCCAAGGTGCACCGGCCGGAGCAGGCGCCCGAACTCATCATGGGGCTCGAGGACCGCGTCGAGACGCTGGCCACCACCGGTATCCAGGCGCTGCTGATGATGCACTACACGCTGGAACTAGCAGCAAATACGCCGGAAGAATTTGTTCAGAAGGTCTTCGTCGATACGCTCAACGTGCGCGCGGTGGTCATCGGGCACGACGTCCGGTTTGGCCGCGACAACAGCGGTGATCTGGGCACCATGCGTGAACTTGGCCAGAAGCTCGGGTTCGAGGTCATTGTCATCGACGATTTCGGCGCCAGCCCCACTGCCCCGACCGAGGCCGACGGCGACCGGCGGTGTTCCTCCACCTGGGTGCGCGAGGCGTTGGAAGACGGCGATGTCGCCACCGCCGCGCGGATCCTCGGACGGCCACACCGGATGCGCGGCGAAGTGGTCCACGGCGCGGCCCGCGGACGCGAGCTGGGCTACCCGACCGCCAACCTGTCCCCAGCGTCCGGCGGGTACATCCCCGCCGACGGGATCTACGCCGGCTGGCTCGTCGACGAAGCGGGCACCCGCTGGCCCGCCGCCATTTCCGTGGGATCGAATCCCACCTTCGAAGGGGTGAGCCGGCAGGTGGAGGCCCACGTCATAGACCGGCCCCCGGAAGAGGTCTCTGACTTCGACCTCTATGGGCAGACCGTCATCGTGGAGTTCACCTGTCGGCTTCGCGGGATGGTGGCCTATACGGGGCCGGATGCCCTGATCGCGCAGATGCGGCTCGACGTCGGGCAGACCCGTACGGTCCTTTCGACAGAACAACGCCTCAGCAGGTAAACTAGACCGTGGATCCGGCTGCAGTCCGTGGTGGCTGGATCTTTCTGTGTCTGTGATGCGGCGGGTGACCTCCGCGCAGGCCAGGGAACTTGTTCACGGTACAACTCTAGGAGTTATTGTGGCCCTTGACGCCGCTATCAAGCAGGAAATCATTAAGGAATATGCAACCGGGGAAGCCGACACAGGCTCACCTGAGGTGCAGATTGCCATGCTGTCCCGCCGTATTCTCGACCTGACCGAACACCTCAAGATGCACAAGCACGACCACCACACGCGTCGTGGCCTGCTCTTGATGGTTGGACGCCGCCGTCGTCTGCTGGACTACCTGCGCAAAACCGACATCACGCGCTACCGTACGCTCATTGAGCGTCTCGGCCTGCGCCGCTAGTCAGACACGTGGGGCGGCGCCTTCCTTGAGGGAAGGAGCCGCCTTCCACGTGTGGCCTCCGGCCACACGAACAACTAAAAACACATTGGAGCCAGGCAGGTACCGCGCATTCGCGGTCCTCGGTAGTGGTCTCCGGGAGCAGACGGCCGTGCAGCACTAGACAGTGCAGCGCACGCGAGAGTCCCCGTGGATCTCGATCGAAGACCGGGTGCGAGAATCACCGCATAGAAAGGTGATCAGGTTCCGGCAGGGCACCAGCCCCAACAGAAACGGAGGTGACTCTCTATGGAGGGTCCCGAAATTCAATTCGCCGAAGCCGTGATTGACAACGGCCGGTTCGGCAAGCGCACCGTACGGTTCGAAACCGGTCGTCTTGCACAGCAAGCAGCCGGCGCCGCCATGGTGTACATCGATGAAGACACAGCACTGCTGTCAGCAACCACCGCCGGCAAGCACCCCCGCGAAGGCTTCGACTTCTTCCCCCTGACCGTGGACGTCGAGGAGCGCATGTACGCCGCAGGGCGTATCCCAGGCTCCTTCTTCCGCCGCGAAGGCCGTCCCTCCACCGAGGCGATCCTCGCCTGCCGGTTGATGGACCGCCCGCTGCGCCCGGCCTTCGTGAAGGGCCTCCGCAACGAGGTCCAGATCGTCGTCACCGTCCTGGCGATCAACCCCGACGTGCGATACGACGTCGTCGCCATCAACGCAGCCTCCATGTCCACCCAGCTCTCCGGCCTCCCGTTCTCGGGTCCGATCGGCGGTGTCCGCGTGGCACTCGTTTCCGATGGCAGCGGCCAGGACCAGTGGATCGCGTTCCCAAAGCACTCCGAACTGGAGAACTCGGTCTTTGACATGGTCGTCGCTGGCCGCGTCGTCACCGGACCAGAGGGCGACGACGTCGCCATCATGATGGTCGAAGCCGAAGCGACCGACAATTCGTGGAAGCTCATCAAGGAAGACGGCGCCACAGCACCGACCGAAGAGATCGTCGCCGACGGCCTGGAAGCGGCCAAGCCGTACATCCGCGCCCTCTGTGACGCGCAGGCTGACCTAGCCGGCCGCGCCGCCAAGCCGACCGTCGACTTCCCGGTCTTCCTCGACTACCAGGACGACGTCTTCGCGGCAGTCGAATCGGCAGCTGCAGCCAAGCTGACCGAGGTCTTCCAGATCGCTGACAAGAAGGAGCGCGATCTCGCCTCCGACGCCCTCAAGGACAGCGTCACCGCTGACCTCGCCGGGCAGTTCGAAGGCCGCGAAAAGGAGCTCTCAGCTGCTTTCCGGTCCGTCACCAAGAGCGTGGTCCGCCAGCGCATCCTCAAGGACCAGATCCGTATTGACGGCCGCGGCTTGAGCGACATCCGTCAGCTCACCGCCGAGGTGGAGGTGCTGCCTCGCGTCCACGGTTCGGCGATCTTCGAGCGCGGCGAAACCCAGATCATGGGTATCACCACGCTGAACATGCTCAAAATGGAGCAGCAGATTGACTCGTTGTCGCCGGTAACGCGCAAGCGCTACATGCACAACTACAATTTCCCGCCCTACTCCACCGGTGAAACCGGCCGCGTCGGTTCGCCGAAGCGCCGCGAAATCGGTCACGGTGCCCTCGCGGAACGCGCCCTCATGCCGGTCCTGCCGAGCCGTGAGGAATTCCCTTACGCGATCCGCCAGGTCTCCGAGGCGCTGAGCTCCAACGGCTCGACGTCGATGGGCTCCGTCTGCGCCTCAACCCTGTCGCTGCTCAACGCCGGTGTGCCCCTGAAGGCACCCGTCGCCGGTATCGCCATGGGCCTGGTGTCCGACGTCGTCGACGGTCAGACCCGCTACGCGGCACTGACCGACATCCTCGGCGCCGAAGATGCTTTCGGCGACATGGACTTCAAGGTTGCCGGTACCGCCAAATTCGTCACAGCCATCCAGCTGGACACCAAGCTCGACGGGATTCCCGCCTCTGTGCTCGCGGCAGCACTGAAGCAGGCCCGCGAAGCCCGTCTGCACATCCTGGGTGTCCTTGAGGCAGCCATCGACGTGCCGGACGAGCTCTCCGAGTTCGCGCCACGCATCATCTCGGTGAAAATCCCGGTTGACAAGATCGGCGAGGTCATTGGTCCCAAGGGCAAGATGATCAACCAGATCCAGGAAGACACCGGCGCTGACATCTCGATCGAAGATGACGGCACCGTCCTGATCGGCGCCACCAACGGTGGTGCGGCCGAGGCTGCACGTGCCGCGGTGAACGCCATCGCCAACCCTCAGATTCCTGAGATTGGCGAGCGGTACCTGGGTACGGTCGTCAAGACCACCACCTTCGGTGCCTTCGTCTCCCTGACTCCGGGCAAGGATGGGCTCCTGCACATCTCCGAGCTGCGGAAGCTGGCCAACGGCAAGCGCGTCGACAACGTCGACGACATCGTCTCGGTGGGCCAGAAGGTCCAGGTCGAAATCACCAAGATCGACGACCGCGGAAAGCTGTCGCTCTCCCCAGTTGTTGCCGACGACGCTGCCGCTGACGATGCTTCAGCAGACTCAGCTGCATCGGTCGGTTCAACAGAGGGTGACGACAACTAACAAATGGTTGTATCAGCTAACAACGCCTCCGGTCCTGTTCCCGACACGTCGTCGGGAGCAGGGCCGTTGGTCGTTTCACAAGAGAATCGTACCGGGCCGACGTCGATCGTCCTGCCGCTGTTGCCCACCCCCGCGCCCTCAGCCGACGGCACTGACGCCGGCCAGGATCCGACGCTTGTCGCCGGAACGCTGGGCGGCGCCGTCGTGCGCCGGTCGGTGCTCCCCGGCGGGGTCCGCGTGCTGACCGAGGCGATGCCCGGTCAGCGGTCGGCGACCATCGGTTTCTGGGTGGGGGTCGGGTCACGGGACGAGGCCGAAGGCCAGCACGGCTCCACCCATTTCCTGGAGCACCTGCTGTTCAAGGGCACCACGCGGCGCACCGCGCTGGAAATCGCCGAGGCCTTCGATGAGGTGGGCGGCGAATCGAATGCCGCCACCGCGAAAGAGCACACCTGCTACTTCGCCCGGGTCCTTGACGCCGACCTGCCGATGGCGATCGACGTGATTGCGGACATGGTCACGTCAGCAGTGATCGACGCCGACGAGCTGGAGCAGGAACGCGACGTCATTCTCGAGGAAATTGCGATGGACAGCGATGACCCCGCCGACGTCGCCCACGAAGAGTTCGTCGGGGCGGTGCTCGGGTCCCACCCGCTGGGCCGCCCCATCGGTGGCACTCCCGACGCCATCAAGGCGGTGCCCCGCGACTCGGTACTGGCGCATTACCGCCAGTACTACCGGCCGTCGGAACTGGTCGTCACCGCGGCCGGAGGACTGGACCACGACGTGGTCTGTGGCCTGGTACTCGACGCGTTGCGGACCGCCGGCTGGACCCTGGAGGCCGAGGCGCTACCCGTCGCCCGTCGGTCGGCTACGCCGGTGCCGATTGAAAGCACCGGGGGGATCCGGGTCATCCGGCGCGCTGTAGAGCAGGCGAACATCCTGGTCGGCTGCCCGTCCATCACCGCGACCGACGGCCGCCGGTTCGTGATGAGCGTGCTGAACGCTGTCCTGGGGGGTGGCATGTCGTCGCGGCTGTTTCAGGAGATCCGGGAGAAGAGAGGACTGGTCTATTCGACCTACTCGTTCTCCGCCTCCTACGCGGATGCTGGCTACTTCGCCATGTATGCGGGGTGCTCGCCGGCGAAGACCGGTCAGGTGATCGGGTTGCTCGGCGCTGAGCTGGACCGGCTCGCGGCTGATGGCATCTCAGCCGAGGAACTGCGCCGCGCCGTCGGGCAGCTCTCCGGTGGCATGGTGCTGGCGCTTGAGGACAGCGGGTCGCGGATGTCGCGGCTCGGCAGGGCCGAACTGGTGTCGGGGGAGTTCCTCGGCCTGGATGAGGTTCTGGCCCGGGTCAACGCCGTCACCGAAGAGCAGGTACGGGAACTGGCCGCCGAACTGGCTGCAGCGCCGCGCACCATCACCGTCGTCGGGCCGTTTGATACCCCGGCGGATTTCGGTCACTAGTCGGCCGGAACACGCTTAAGCCATCAGCGACGCACCCCGCCCGGGGCGCGTCGCCGGTGCTTAAGGCTGATGACGCAGGGGTGGGGCGTAGGTTTGTTAGCCGCCGGCGAAGGGCGGCAGGATGTCCAGGACGTCGCCGACAACGAGCACCCGGTTGCGGTCCCGGGCGGCCACCTCGTTCAGGAGGAAGCTGCTCCGGGCAATCACCTCGGGCATCGCCGGCCCGCCCACCCGAACCGGTAGCGGGTAGCGGACCGTGATGTGCTCCAGCACCGCGTCGAGTGACGCCGGACCGAGGTCGAGGCGCTCTTCTGCCATACCGGCTGCGGCTTGCGCGGCGCCGAAGTATCGGACCAGCATCTAGCCGCCTATCGCGCTCATGCTGCGGTCCGGCTGCACAAAGTCGGCCGACCCCAGCCCCACATGGCCCATTCCGTGCGCCTTGGGCTTGGCCCACATGGCGTCCTGCCAGCGGGCGGCGATGGCGTCGTCGTCGGCGTCTGAGCGCAGCAGGTCCCGCAGATCGGTCTCTTCGCGCGAGAACAGGCAGCTCATGATCTTGCCCTCGGCGGTGACCCGGGTACGCCGGCAGTCGGCGCAGAAAGGCTCGGTCACCGACGCGATAATGCCGACGGTCCCGACGACGATGTCGGGTGCCGCGATCCGGCGCACCTCCCAGCGTTCGGCGGGAGCGCCGTCGCGGTTGCGGGGGTCGGGCGTCAACACAAACTGGCGCTCCAGGAGGGTCCGCATCTCCAGGGCGGTGATCATACCGTCGCGGGTCCACCCATGATCGGCGTCCAGGGGCATCTGTTCGATGAAACGCAGCTCGAAGCCCTTGGACACCGCCCACTCAAGAAGATCCGGTGCTTCCTCGTCGTTGATGCCGCGCATCAGGACGGCGTTGATCTTGACGAGACCCAGCCCCACCTCGGCTGCAGCCTCAATACCGCGCAGGACCCGGTCCAGGAACGGGCGGCGGGTGAGCTGGGCGAACGTGTCGGGGTGCAGGGAATCCATTGACACGTTGATCCGGCTCAGGCCGGCATCCTTGAGGGCGCGGGCCTTCTTGTCCAGGCCGAGGCCGTTGGTCGTCATGGAGATCGGCAGGTCGGCGTGATTGGCGCGGATGTCTCCGATGATCTGCAGCAGGTCGGCGCGGACCAGAGGCTCGCCACCTGTCAGACGCAATTCACGCACACCGAGGGTGTCGACGCCGATCCGCACCAGTCTGACAATTTCCTCGCGGGACAAGACAGCCGATTTCTGCAGCCAGTCCAGTCCTTCGGCGGGCATGCAGTAGGTACAGCGCAGATTGCATTTATCTGTCAACGACAGCCGCATGTCAGTGGCCTTTCGGCCAAAACTATCCATGAGCCCCGGCCCGGCATCGGTGGGGCGTTGGACCCCGAGATGCGGCATTCCCAGTTCAATTCCCATCCTTCGAGATTACGCCCTTTCAGCTGCGGTCTCTATTTCGTGTGCGTCCGACAGGTCACGGGAATCCCCGATTCCTTCCAGAACACGAACAAATTACCCGCCAGCGGGTAAACGGGAGGTTGATGCAGCCGGAGAAATCTAGGATAGGAGGGTGTCCACCCCCTCGAAAGTGCCGCGCAACGCCCATCCCGGCGACCTTCCGCCGGGGCAACGACGAATCCTGGTCGTTGAGGACGAATCGGTGCTCCGCCAGGTGGTGCGGGATTACCTGCTTAAGGAAGGATTTGCTGTGGACACAGCGGCCGATGGGGTCACGGCCCTGCATCTCGCCCAGACCAGCAGGCCGGACCTCATGATCCTTGACCGGATGCTGCCCGGCCTGGATGGGATGGAAGTTTGTCGGCGGATCCGTTCTGCCCCCGCCTACCCTTCGGGCCGGACCCTTCCAATCATCATGCTCACCGCGCTCGGAACTCTGGACGACCGCGTCCATGGGCTGGAAGCCGGCGCGGATGACTATCTGACAAAACCCTTCTCGCCCCGTGAACTGGTGCTCAGGGTCCACTCAGTGCTGCGTAGAGGAACTCCTGACACCAGCCCTGACCAACCTGTCGACGTCGCCGGGTTCCGGCTGGACCCCGCAGCCCGAACCGTCGAACACCGTGGGACCGAGTTGTACCTGACCGTGCGGGAGTACGAACTATTGGCCTGGTTCCTGCATCATCCCCGGCAGGTGTTCACCCGTGACGAGCTGATCCGCTCCGTCTGGGGGTGGGAATTCGGTGACCTTTCAACGGTGACCGTCCATGTCAGGCGGGTCAGGGAGAAAATCGAAGTGGACCCCACCAGTCCCCGCCTGCTGCAGACCGTCTGGGGGGTCGGCTACCGCTTCAACGCGGCCGGAGCCGGACCTGGGGCCGGTTCAGCAGCGACCGGGGGAGGCAGCGATGACCACTGACCAGCTGCTCTCGATCGTCTCGCTAGCCCTCCTTTGGGCGGTGGTGATCGGTGCTGCGACGTTCGCCCTGCTGCGGCTGCTGCGCCGTTCATCCCTGGTGGTCCAGTTCTGCCTGGTGCTGTTCGCGACCATCGGGGTCCTCGTGGCGGGCATGATCAGCGCCGTCAACGCCATGGTGATCACCGCCCTGGACCTGCAGATCATGTGGTACATCATCGGTGTGGCGTCGCTTGTAGCGTTCGGCCTGTCCCTGCTGTTGGGGACGCGGGTTGCACGGAACGCAGTGCAGTTGGCGACGGCGGCGCGCAGCATCGGGGCGGGAGAGACAATCCAGCTCGGCCCAGAATCCATGAGCTCGGAGCTGGCATCCCTGGCACAGGAACTGAAAAGGACGAGCGCCCGGCTGGAACAGTCACGCCGTCGAGAAGCAGCAATCGAGGATTCACGCCGGAAGATGGTCACCTGGATATCCCACGATCTGCGGACCCCGCTGGCGAGCATGAGGGCCATGGCAGAGGCCCTCGAAGACGGCCTTGCCGCCGACGTCTCCGGCTACCACTCCCAGCTCATCTCCCAGACCGACCAGATGGCGGTGATGATCAACGGACTGCTCGAGCTGTCAAAAATCCAGGAGGGTAGCCTGCACCTGTCGTCTGAGCCGCTCCACCTGTACGACGTGGTGAGCGACGCCATCGCCGACCTGATGCCGCTGGCAGCGCAGCGGGGCGTTGCCGTTGAGGGCGACGGAGGGGACAACCCGATAGTGCCCGGCGACGGGCCGATGATGTCCAGGGCGGTCCGCAACCTGATCCTCAACGCCATCCTCTACACCGGGGAAAAAACCAGGGTCAGGATCGGCCTGTCCAGGCTGGGCGACAATGCGGTGCTCACGGTGGCTGACGAATGCGGGGGGATCGCCGTCGACGACCTGGACCAGGTCTTTATCGCCGGTTGGCAGAAGAATCCCCGACGAGAAACAGGCGGCTACACCGGAACCGGTGTGGGGCTCAGCGTGGCCGCCGGAATCATCGGCGCGCACCGCGGAAGCCTCGCCGTCGAGACCACCCTCGACGGCTGCTGCTTCACAGCTGTGCTTCCCCTGGCCGGGTACGGAGACGACGGCGACACCCCCACCAGCACAGTGGATAGCGCGGGTACCCCCGGTATCTCCAGCACAGTAGAGAGAGAACACTGAGATGGCGCGGACCAAAGGCTGGGCAGCCCTCACCGGCATGATTGCGGTGGCTATCGCGGTGATTGCGGCCGAGCTGACAGCAGCACTGGCAAGCCCCTCCCTCTCCCCGGTGACAGCGACCGGCTCCACGGTCATCGATGTGCTCCCGCCGGGAGTGAAGGATTGGGCGATCGAAACGTTCGGCACAGCCGACAAGCTCGTGTTCCTCATCACCATGTTGATGGTCATTGCCGTAGTGGCGGCGGGCGCCGGGATGCTTGAGTACCGGTGGCGCCGCGCCGGGGCCGCAGTAGTGCTCGCGTTCGGGCTGGCCGGGATCGCAGCGGTCGCCACCCGACCTCAGTCATCGACGGCATCGTTCGCGGCCCCGGTGGTCGCGCTGGTGCTCGGCGTCATGCTGATCAGCATCCTGATCGACAGGCTGCTGGCGTGGCAGCCCCGGCGGGACAACGGGGACGCCGTAAGCCCCGGGCCGGTGGCGCGGCGGCGTTTCCTGGCCGGGGTGGGCGTCGGGGGTGCCGTGGCAGTAGTCACCGGCGCCGCGGCCGCCGGAGTGCGGAACAGCCAGTCGCTGGTGACCCGGGCCCGGGAGCTGATCGTGCTCCCCACGCCGAGACCGACGGCGAGCGCCGACCCGGCCGCCACCGCGGTCATCCCCGCCGGGGCCGATCTCGGCGTCGACGGAGTCCCGCCCCTCGTCACCCCGAACGACGACTACTACCGGATCGACACCGCCCTGGTAGTGCCGGTCGTCGACCCGCACTCCTGGCGGCTGCGGGTGACCGGCATGGTGAAACAGGAGGTCGAGCTAACCTTCGACGAGCTTCTCGCCCTGCCCCTGGTAGAGCGCTACATCACCCTCGCCTGCGTCTCGAACGTGGTCGGTGGGGACCTGATTGGCAACGCCAAGTGGCTCGGCTGGCCCGTGCGCGAACTGCTGGCTCGGGCAGGTGTGCAGGACGGCGCCGACATGGTGCTGTCCCGCAGCATCGACGGGTTCACCGCCAGCACCCCGCTGGCAGCGATGACCGATGACCGGGACGCGCTGATCGCCGTCGGGATGAACGGGGAAACCCTCCCGATGGAGCACGGTTTCCCGGTGCGTCTGGTGGTGCCCGGACTGTACGGGTTCGTGTCCGCGACCAAATGGGTGACCGAGTTGAGGGTCACCCGCTACGACGACGACGTCGCCTACTGGTCCACGCGCGGTTGGTCCGAGCGTGGCCCGGTCAAGACCTCATCAAGGATAGACGTGCCCCGGAACAATGCCACGGTGCCGGCGGGAACCGTGACGATCGCCGGCTACGCCTGGGCCCAGCACCGCGGAATCGAGACGGTGGAGGTGAGGGTTGACGGCGGGCAGTGGCAGCAGGCCCGCCTCGGGTCTGAAATTTCCAGGGACACCTGGCGTCAGTTCTCCGCCGACGTGGATCTGGAACCGGGGACCCACAGCGTGCAGGTGCGGGCCACCGATGCCACTGGCACCAGCCAGGAGGAGAGCCTGGCGCCGGTGGCCCCCGACGGCGCCACGGGACTCCACACCGTGTCGTTCACCGTTTCCTGACCATCCCGCCGCTACCGTCCGCCGGGCACTAGGGTGGAGAACCAGAGGCAATCGTGACGGCAAGTAGGGACCCCATGATCAGAAGCGTCGAGGAACATCAACAGGCCGTGCTGGGGCTGCTCCGCTACAGCAGCAGCTACCCCGCCGGCCACCGGTCCGACGACGACGAGGTCACCGAGCGGGTACGGTTGGCCGACGCCCGCGGACGGGTGCTGGACTCCGACCTGCTGGCCCCGGTGAGCCTGCCCCCGTTCGACAATTCCCAGATGGACGGGTACGCCGTCCACGAGGCCGATCTTGGCTCGGCGGGCGACCCGGCTGGGCGAACCCTGAGCGTCGGCGCGCCCATCCCCGCCGGGATCGAACCGCCGGAGCTGGTGCAGGGCACGGCGGCGCCCATCATGACCGGTGCCATGATCCCGCGGGGCACGGGCGCCGTCGTTCCCATCGAACGGGTGACTCCAGCCCAGTTCTACTCGGCCGAAGACTACGACTCGGGCGAGGAGCTGACCGTCGGCCTGCCCGGCACAGTCGAATCCGGAGCGTTCATCCGCCGGACCGGCAGCGACATCGCCGCCGGGACCGTCGCGCTTGCCGCCGGTACGCTGCTTGGCCCGGCCCAGCTGGGGCTCCTCGCCGCCTGCGGTGTGGCCAGCGTCCCGGTGCGCCGCCCGTTCACCGTCCTGTTGCTGACCACCGGCGACGAAGTCCAGGAGCCCGGGAGCACGCCGCAACCCGGGAAGATTTTCGACGCCAACACCACCCTCCTGGAAACCGCGCTCCTCGACGCTGGCGCCGCCGTCGTCAGGCACCGGCTGATGGACGACAACCCGACGCTCCTGCGGGAAGCTCTCTCCGCCGTCGCCAGCAGCGGCATCCACCTGATCCTCACCACCGGCGGGATCAGCCAGGGTGCCTATGAGGTGGTGAAACAGGCGCTGGCCAATAGCAGCGTCGAGTTCCTCGCGGTCGCTATGCAACCCGGCGGACCGCAGGCGCTCGGGACGATCGGCGGGGTTCCGTTCCTCGGTTTCCCCGGCAACCCGGTCAGCGCTCTCGTATCCTTCGAAATGTTCCTCCGGCCGGCACTCACCGCCGTCGCAGGCGTCCCACACCCTCGGGTGTCGCTGATCGCCGCCCTTGAAAACGACGTGACATCACCGGAAGCGAAACACCAGGTCAGGCGGGGCTGGTACACCCCCCGGGCGGCAGCGGGGGAGCCGGTCGGAACGGTTAGGCTGATAGGCGGCCCCGGATCGCACCTGATCCACGCGTTGGCGGAATCGAATGTGCTGGTGCACCTGCCCGTGGGCACCGGAAACCTCACAGCAGGGGACTTGGTGTCGGTCTGGCTGGTGGATGGAGTGCAAGGTAGCCCCGCGTTCGGGATCCCGGCGTCGCACCCGCTCGCCACCGAAGGCACACGATTTTGAAGCATGACAGTGAGGACAGCATGACCGAGAACACCGGCCCGGCGTCGCTCAGCCATGTGCGCGAGGACGGCAGCGCGCACATGGTTGACGTGTCAGCCAAGACCGAAACGCCGCGCGAGGCCACCGCGCAAGCCGTCCTGCGCACCACCGCCGAGGTGGTGGGCCTGATCACCGCCGGCGGGCTCCCCAAGGGTGACGCGTTGGCTGTCGCCCGGGTGGCCGGGATCATGGCCGCCAAGCAGACCTCCTCGTTGATCCCGCTGTGCCATCCGCTGCCGCTGAGCAAAATCACCGTCGACTTCAGTGCCGCCGACAACACGGTCACTATCACCTGCCTGGTCAAGACGACGGCGGTCACCGGCGTCGAAATGGAAGCACTGACCGGGGCGTCGCTGGCAGCTCTGGCGCTCTACGACATGATCAAGGCCGTGGACAAGCGCGCCGTCATCACCGACACGCGGGTACTGGCGAAGTCCGGCGGCAAAAGCGGGGACTGGACGGCATGACCGGGCAGCGCACCGCAGCAGTAATCATCGCGTCCACCCGGGCCGCCGCCGGGATCTACCAGGACGAGTGTGGCCCGGTCATCCTCGGCTGGCTGCTGGAGAACGGTTTCGCGGCGGAGCAGGCACACGTGGTGCCCGACGGCGACCAGGTGGGCCTGGCGATCGGTGCGGCACTCACCGGTTCACCCTCGGTGCTCATCACCAGCGGCGGGACCGGGCTCAGCCCCGACGATGTCACCCCCGAACAAACCGCACCGTACCTCCAGCGGTATCTGCCCGGCATCATGGAATCCGTCCGCCGCGTCGGTACCGAAAAGGTGCCGACGGCGGCGCTCAGCCGGGGCCATGCCGGTACCGCGGGCACCACCTTCGTCATCAACCTGCCCGGCTCGCCCGGCGGGGTCAAGGACGGCCTGGCCGTCCTCAAACCGCTGCTGGGGCACATCTGCTCCCAGCTGGAAGGAAAAAGTGAACACTAGCAGTGTGGTGCATGTGTCCCTCGCGCAGCACAGCATCAGTCTCGACGAGGCCCTCGCGCGGGTCGACGCTGCGGACTGCGGCGCTGTGGTCGGGTTCGGCGGCGTGGTCAGGAATCACGACGGCGGCCGAGAAGTCACCTCCCTGAGCTACACGGCGCATCCCAGTGCCGGGCGGATCATCGCCGGGATCGCCGACGAGATCGCCGCCCGGTATGACGGCGTCCGGATCTGGGTGGCACACCGCGTCGGCCCGTTGGCTATCGGTGATCCTGCGCTGGTGGCAGCAGTCGCCTCCGCGCATCGCGGCGAGGCCTTCGCCGCGTGCTCGGAACTGGTGGACACAGTCAAGGAGAGGGTCCCCATCTGGAAAGAACAGTTCTTCACCGACGGTACCGTCGAATGGGTCGGGGCCGGCAGTGCAGCCTCCACCGGTGGCGGCACTGAACCTCCGGCCGCCGGGGCGGACTCCTGACCCAAATGGGCAGGAGAGTACCTGATCAGTAGGGTTGGGTGTTATGACTGAACAACTTGCCGTCGCCGTGCTGGGAGCCGCCGGGCGGATGGGGTCGGAAGCGGTCAAAGCCATCGACGCCGCGCCGGACCTTGACCTCGTCGCCGCCCTGGGGCGGCTCGATTCGCTGGACACCCTCGTGGCCGCCGGCGCGCAGTGCATCGTTGATCTGTCGGTGCCCGACGCGACGCTCGCGAACGTGACATTCGCCGTCGAACGCGGCATCCACGCCGTGGTGGGCACCACCGGCTGGGACGAGCCCAGCCTGGACCGGCTCCGCACCCTCCTGGTCGACCACCCGGCGACCGGCGTGTTGATCGCCCCCAACTTTGCGCTCGGCTCGGTACTCGCCACCGCTTTTGCCGCCCGCGCCGCCCGATATTTCGAGTCGGTGGAGATTATCGAACTGCACCACCCCGACAAGATCGATGCGCCCTCCGGCACTGCCGTCCGGACGGCAACCCTGATCGCCCAGACCCGCCGCGAAGCCGGCCTCCCGCTGAGTCCCGACGCGACCACCAGTGAGCGTGACGGTGCCCGCGGCGCCGACGTCGACGGCGTCCGGGTGCATTCGGTGCGGCTGCGCGGTCTGGTGGCGCACCAGGAGGTGCTCCTGGGCGGCGCGGGGGAGCAGCTCACCATCCGTCATGATTCGTATCACCGCGAGTCGTTTATGCCCGGCGTCCTGCTGGGTGTCCGCGGCGTCGCATCCCACCCCGGCCTGACGGTGGGGCTGGACGGCTACCTCGATCTGGAAGCGTGAGCCGCATGGCTGAAACTGTTGGATTCTTCGGCACCCTGAAGCGCCACCGTTCCAAGGTGGGGGTGGCCCTGGTGAGCCTGCTGCTCGTCTTCTGGCTCGTCGTCGCCCTGCAACGCAGCATCATCCTCCTGGCCGACCCCGATCTGGTGGCCAAGGCCCTGGGACTCGCCTATCTCTTGCTGCCGTTGATCGGCGGCTGGGCCATGATCCGCGAACTCCTGTTCGGGCTGCAGACGTCGAAGATGGCCAACGACCTCGACGCCGAAGGGAGGCTACCCATCGACGACCTCCCCCGGACTCCCGCTGGCCGGATTGTCAGGTCGGCGGCCGACGCCCGGTTCCCCGAATACCAGGCGGAAGTAGAAGCGGCACCTGAGGACTGGCGGGGCTGGTTCAGGCTCTCCTGCGCCTACGACGCAGCCGGGGACAGGACCCGTGCCCGGCGCTCCATGCGGACGGCCGGGAAACTGTACGCAACAGCCCGCTAACCTCCCGTGGCGGGTGCACCCGGTTGGCTCCGCGGCAGAAGATCCGTAGAGTCGCCCCATGGGGACTGAGAGAGACGATACGGACCGGGTCATCATCACCGAAGTGGGTGCGTCAGGTGATCGTCAGGCAACACACGGCGACGACGGCAACTACGGTGAGGCGGGGCAGCGCCGGACCGATGATGGGACCACCCGGCACCGCGTCACGGGTAAACGGTCGGTCAACCCGTTCTTCATGGCAGCCTGGTTGCTGGCCCTCCTGATGGTGGTGGCGGGAGTGTCGTCGGTGGTGTTCTCCCTACAGGGGATGAATCCTTACGCCAGGTTCATCCCCGCACCAGATGGCATCAGCGAATCGACCAGCTACCAGATCCTGATGAGTCTGCTGATCAGCCCGGTCGGTGCTGGTCCGTTGCTGCTCGTGGCCGGCTGCATGCTGGCCGGGATTCTCCTGACAGTCCACGGCGTCAATCACGCCCGCCGCCGCTCCGAGCCAGCGTCAGCTGCCCAGGCCTGACCGAGCCGTCCGGGACGCACCCGAGGTGACCAGCTCCAACGGCCCGCGGGCATTGACCTTCAGGAAGAGCACCCCCAGGACGACGAAGACGGCCACCTGTCCCCAGTAGACCAGAGACGGTTCCGGCACGGGATTCTGGGCGTCGACAATGCTCATGGTCCAGATATGCAGGGTGTACAGGGTCAGGGTCATCGCGCCCGCCGCGGACAAGGGGAGCAGCGCGGATTCAAACCGCCGGGTCGCGAGCAGGCATAGCCCGATCACCAGGGCAGCCGTCCCGCTGGTGTGCAGCAGATCCAGCGGAGAGCCCGAATGGGGGGCGCTGACCGCCAACCACCACCACGAGCCCGACTGGTCAACACCGGTCAGGCTGACGTTCATCATCGCCTCCAGCGGGTACCGGCTGCCGTCGGGGGTCTGCAATAGTGCCGTCAGGCCGCCGGCCGGTCCCAGCAGGTAGCCGCTGGCCGCCTTCGCCGCAAGGGCCACTGCGGCACCGGAAACGACGAGTCCCAGCTGCACACGAAGGTCTCTCAGCGGCAGCCGACCGACGGCCATCCCGATCAGGAGGTAGCTCAGCCATTGCAGCGCCGGGTAGTAGCCGGTCACCGTGATGTCAGCCAGCAGGGTTGCCGGTTCAAGCAGCGTTTCAAACAGGGGGTTACCGCCCACCGATGGCGGGCTGACGGTGTCCGCGATCCACGGCCGCAGCAGGTACGCGGCGACGGGGGAGAGGAGCACCCACCCGGCAGCCCACCACGCGAGGCGCCGCAGGGGCATCGACACGAACGGCAGGGCAAGCAGGAACAGCACCCCATAGTGGAACAGGATGATGGCAATGTTGGTTTCCAGTCCGCCAAGCATCAGCCCGATCAGCATGATCACCGCGGCCCGGGCTGCGATACCCCGGCGGTCCATCCCCAACGACGGGCGGTTATGGATCCGGTGCCCTCCGGTCAGCAAGGCCAGGCCAAGTCCGGCGACGACGGCGAACAGGGCCGATGCCCGCCCGGAGAAGACCAGCGCCACCCAGGTGGCGGTCGCGCTACCCGGAACATAGAGGGGGAAAATATGGGTGCTCATCATCCCGAAAAGAGCCACGCCGCGGGCGGCGTCGACTCCGCTCAGTCGACGGGTTGCCTTGCCAGATACCATGACCTGATCGTCTCACGGCGGGGAGTCGCACCGCGGCGGGGATGCGTGGCGGGCGCCAATCAGTGCCGAAGCGGGTAACGTTTTACCCATGGCTCACACCGACACCCGCACCCTTCCCTTCGGCACCCTGGCCATAGCGATGGTGACCCCGTTCCACGCTGACGGCAGCGTTGACTTCGAGGCCACCGCCCAGCTCGCTAATCAGCTGGTCGACGACGGCTGCGACGGGCTGGTGATCTCCGGTACCACCGGAGAGACGTCAACGCTCGAGGACCAGGAGAAGGAAGACCTCTTCCGGGTAGTCGTCGAAACGGTGGGCGGGCGTGCCAAGGTCATCGCCGGCACTGGCACCAACCACACCTCGCACTCCATCGAGATGGCGCAGCGCGCCGTGCGCGCCGGCGTCGACGGTCAACTGGTGGTGACCCCCTACTACAACAAGCCCACCCAGGCCGGTGTGCTGGCCCACTTCGAGGCGGTCGCCGAAGCCACGGATCTGCCCATCATGATCTACGACATTCCGGGCCGGTCCGGAATCCCGATCCGCACCGAGACCATGATCCGGCTGGCGGACAACCCGAAGATCGTGGCGCTGAAGGACGCGAAAGCTGACTTCGCCGAGATCACCCGGGTGCTCGCCAACACCACCCTCGACGTGTACTCCGGCGACGACGGCCTCACCCTGCCCTGGATGATCGCCGGCGGCGTTGGCGTGGTCAGCGTCAGCGCGCACGTCGCCACTGCCCAGTTCAGAGCACTGGTCGACGCCGCCGGCGCGGGCGACGTCGACACCGCCCGCCGGATCCACTTCGAGCTTGATCCGGTGGTCCGCGCAGTCATGACCCACCTCCCCGGTACTGTCTCAGCGAAGCAGATCCTCGAAATGCAGGGCCTCATCCCCAACGCTGTGGTCAGGTTGCCCCTCGTAGGGCCCTCCACCACCGAGATGGAGCCCATTCTCGCCGACCTGGCCGAAGCGGGGATGAACTTCGACCGCCCGCGCTCCACCCGCCGCTCGGAGGGAACCCGGGCATGACGGTGTCGGCCGCCACAGCACTCATCGCCCCACCGGACCTCGCGCCGGGCGTGCTGCGCATCGTCCCACTGGGCGGTCTCGGCGAAATTGGCCGGAACATGGCGGTGTTCGAACTGAACGGCAAACTTCTGATCGTCGACTGTGGAGTGCTGTTCCCCGAAGAAACCCAGCCCGGCGTCGACCTGATCCTCCCCGACTTCTCGTACATCGAGGACCGGCTCGACGACGTCGTCGGCCTGGTCCTGACGCACGGTCATGAGGACCACATTGGCGCCGTCCCCTATTTGCTGCGGCACAAGAAAGACATCCCGCTGATCGGCTCCCAGCTCACGCTGGCCCTGATCGAAGCGAAACTGCAGGAACACCGGATCACTCCTTACACCCTCACCGTTACCGAGGGGCAGATTGAGCAGTTCGGCCCGTTCGAATGCGAGTTCGTGGCGGTCAACCACTCCATCCCGGATGCCCTCGCCGTCTTCATCCGCACTGTTGCCGGAAACGTCCTGCACACCGGGGACTTCAAGATGGACCAGCTTCCGCTGGACGGGCGCATCACCGATCTGAGGGCGTTCGCGCGGCTCGGCGAGGAGGGGGTTGACTTGTTCATGGTCGACTCCACGAACGCCGACGTGCCCGGTTTCACCACCGCTGAACGCGAGATCGGCCCGGTCCTGAACCGGCTGTTCGGACAGGTCACCAAACGGGTTATCGTCGCCTCGTTCTCGTCCCACATCCACCGGGTCCAACAGGTACTCGACGCCGCCGAAGCCCACGGGCGCTTCGTCTGCTTCGCCGGGCGATCAATGGTGCGGAACATGACCATCGCCACGAAGTTGGGGTACCTGAAAGTCCCCGACGGAATCCTCGTTGACATCAAGAACGTCGACAGTTTGCCCGACGACAAAGTGGTGCTGATGTCCACCGGGTCCCAGGGGGAGCCGATGGCGGCCCTGTCCCGGATGGCCAACGGCGACCACAGAATCACCGTGGGCAAGGGCGACACGGTGATCCTCGCATCCTTCCTCATCCCCGGCAACGAGAACGCGGTGTTCAGGGTGATCAACGGGCTACTCAAGCTCGGTGCCGACGTCATCCATAAGGGCAACGAGAAGGTCCACGTCTCCGGGCACGCTGCGGCGGGCGAACTGCTCTACTGCTACAACATCATCAGGCCACGCAATGTGATGCCGGTACACGGTGAAACCCGGCACCTGATCGCCAACGCCCGGCTGGCCGAGCAGACCGGCGTCCCCACCGAGAACGTGCTGCTGACCGACGACGGCTCGGTGATCGACCTGGCGAATGGTGTCGCCCGCATCGTTGGGGCGGTGGAATGTGGGTTCGTTTACGTGGACGGGTCGAGCATCGGGGAGATCACCGACGCCGATCTCAAGGACCGCCGCATCCTCGGCGAAGAGGGGTTCATCTCCATCGTCACCGTGGTCAACCGGAGCACCGGAAAGATCGTGTCGGGTCCCGACATTCACGCCCGGGGCTTCGCCGAAGACGACTCGGTGTTCGACGAGATCAAGCCCCAGCTCAACGCGGCACTCGAGGAAGCCGTCATGAGTAACAAGGACCACACCGTGTACCAGTTGCAGCAGGTGGTCCGCAGGGTGATTGGCACGTGGGTGAACCGTCGCTATCGCCGTCGGCCCATGATCATCCCGGTGGTCCTGGAGGCCTAGGCGACCGGGACCCACTGGGCATAGGCCTCGATGCCCACCGAACTCGCTCACCTGGCGGGCAGCTGTGCAGGCGGCAGTGCAGAACCGGCCGCGTATGTCCCGGAAATCCGGGGCGATGTCCGGTACCGTTAGCTCCATGGCGACTCGTACTTCCCCGGGCCCCAGAGGTTCACAGCAGTCGCGCGGTAAGAACACTTCGACTGCTGCGCGTTCAACTTCGGGCCGCAGCGGTGCTACCAAAAGTGGCGGCAGCACCCGGCAACCGACCAAACAGCAGCCCGTGCAGCCCGGTGACACCCTTCCCCTGCCGCTGCGCGCCCTGAGGGGACTATGGATGGGCCTGGCCCACATGGTTGCATCGGGAGTCCGCAAGTTTGGTCATGATGTCCGCCCGGAGAAGGAACTGCGCCGGGATGGCACAGGCCTGTTCCTCATGATTCTTAGCGTTGCCGTTGCCGCAGTCGAGTGGTGGGCACTGACCGGGCCCGGCGCCGACGTCGTGCACGCTGTCGCCGCCGGAACGTTCGGCTGGATGGCGCTGCTGGTGCCGTTCATGCTGCTGATCGGTGCGGTCCGTCTTTTCAGGTACCCCGAGAATCACCGTGCCAACAACCGGGTCGGCATCGGCATGACCATCGCCTTGTTCGCTGGCTCCGGTATCGCGCACCTCTCCGGCGGGGCGCCCGCCCTCGTGGACGGCTTCGAACGCCTGTGGCAGGCCGGGGGAGTGGTTGGCTTCCTGGTTGCTGGCCCGCTGAGCGCTATCCTGACCGTCTGGCCAGTGGTTGTTCTGCTGTCGGTCTTGATCTTTTTGAGCGTGCTTATCGTTACCGCCACCCCCTTCCGGCATATCCCCTCCCGGCTCCGGGCCCTGTATGAACACCTCATGGGGCAGGACCTCATTGACGAGGATCGGCAGAAGAAGGGCGAGCGTGGTGACGGCGAAGCCGCCGACGGGAAGCACGACCAGAGCTACCTCGACGAACGCCCCTCCACCCCCACGAAGAAGCCCAAGCGAAGGATGCGCCTCTTCGGACGTGACCGCGCGGCTGACCGGGAGCAGGCTGAGCTGGACGGCTACGTCGGCGACGAGGCGTTTGAGCGGGCGGTGGTGGACGACGACGTCGATCACGATGCCCAGGACCAGCGGGGGCACCAGGCCGCTGCTCCCACGGAGCCGCGGGTACCGCCGGGGGTCCGTCGTCCCACCCAGCAGGAACGGGCTACCGAGAAGATCAAGCAGGATCACGGTATCCCGGCTGATCCCCACGACCCCGGACACGACCCGGGCGCCCAGAGCCCCGAACCGGCCACCGAAGCCATGGCAGTGCTCCCCACAGCGGTGCCCCGGGTTCCCTCGACCCCCGTGCAACCGCAGGTACCGCCAACCCCCATGCCGCAGCGGACCGAGCAGCTGCAACTGGCCGGTGATGTCACCTACACCCTCCCGCCGTCGGACTACCTACCCGCGGGAACCCCTCCCAAGGAACGCTCCGACGCCAACGACTCGGTGGTCGCCGCGCTGACCCACACCCTCGACCAGTTCCACGTGGATGCCAAAGTTACCGGGTTCTCCCGCGGTCCCACGGTGACCCGGTACGAGATCGAGCTGGCACCGGGCACCAAGGTGGAGCGGGTGACCGCCCTGTCCAAGAACATTTCCTACGCGGTGGCGAGCTCCGACGTCCGCATCCTGTCGCCGATCCCGGGCAAGTCGGCGATCGGCATCGAGATCCCCAACACCGACCGCGAGACGGTGTCGCTGGGCGACGTCCTGCGCTCCGGCAACGCCCGCAAAACCGACCACCCGATGGTGATGGGCGTCGGCAAGGACGTTGAAGGCGGGTTCGTCGTCGCCAACCTCGCCAAGATGCCCCACCTGCTGGTCGCTGGTGCCACCGGCGCCGGTAAGTCATCGTTCGTGAACTCGATGATCACGTCGATCCTGATGCGTTCCACCCCCGACGAGGTGCGCATGGTGATGGTCGACCCCAAACGCGTGGAACTCACCGCCTACGAAGGCGTTCCCCACCTGATCACCCCCATCATCACCAGCCCCAAAAAGGCTGCCGAGGCGCTCCAGTGGGTAGTCCGCGAAATGGACACCCGCTACGACGATCTCGCCAACTACGGGTACAAGCACATCGACGACTTCAACAAAGCCGTCCGGAACGGGAAGGTCATCCCGCCCGAGGGATCGAAGCGCGTGGTCCGCCCTTACCCCTATCTGCTGGTCATCGTCGATGAGCTCGCCGACCTGATGATGGTGGCACCACGCGACGTCGAAGACTCGATTGTGCGCATCACCCAGTTGGCGCGTGCCGCCGGTATCCACCTGGTCCTCGCCACCCAGCGACCGTCGGTCGACGTCGTCACCGGCCTGATCAAGGCCAACGTGCCGTCACGGATGGCGTTCGCGACGTCGTCGGTCACCGACTCCCGCGTGGTCCTGGACCAGCCAGGCGCCGAGAAACTGATTGGTCAGGGCGACGCGCTCTTCCTCCCGATGGGCGCCTCCAAGCCGATGCGCGTGCAGGGCGCCTGGGTCACCGAATCCGAAATCCACCGCGTGGTGGAACACGTCAAGGGTCAGTTGAAGGCCAACTACCGGGAGGACGTGGCCGTCGAGGCCCCGAAGAAGCAGATCGACGACGACATTGGGGATGATCTCGACGTCCTGCTGCAGGCCACCGAACTGGTGGTCACCACCCAGTTCGGGTCCACCTCCATGCTGCAACGTAAACTGCGGGTTGGGTTCGCGAAGGCGGGCCGACTGATGGACCTGCTGGAGTCCCGCGGCGTGGTGGGCCCCTCGGAGGGCTCCAAGGCCCGTGATGTGCTGGTCAAGCCGGATGACCTGGCCGCCGTGCTCGGCGCGATGCGCGGCGACGGCCCGGTCTCGGTCCCCGACGAACCGGCCGCCAGCGCTGCGGCGCCCATCGATCTGGTGGCCGACGACCTTGAGGCCCGCCGCCAGACGGGTCAGTATCACGACGGGTCCGACGACGACGCTGACGGTTCCACTGACGCCTGGTCCCTCACGGGAAGGTAGCCTTGAGCCGTGAGTATCCCTCCGGCCAAACAGGTCCCTACGCTGAACATCGCCAACGTCCTTACGGTGGTGAGGATCCTGCTGGTCCCGTTCTTCATCTGGTTCCTGCTCCTCGACGACTCAGCCGACGACGGCAGCGGGGGGTTGTTCCGCTGGCTGGCCGTGGCGGTCTTCGCCGTCGCGATCTACACCGACAAGCTGGACGGCGACCTGGCCCGCAGCCGAGGGCTGATCACCGACTTCGGGAAGATCGCGGATCCGATCGCCGACAAGCTGCTGATCGGCTCTGCCCTGATCCTGCTCTCAATCCTGGGCGAACTCTGGTGGTGGGTGACCATCGTGATCCTGGTCCGTGAACTCGGCATTACCGTGCTGCGCTTCGCCGTCATCCGGTATGGGGTGATGCCCGCCTCGCGGGGCGGGAAACTCAAAACCGTGATCCAGACCTTCGCGATCTTCCTGTACCTGCTCCCGCTCGCCGGTCTGGTGGGGGACTGGTATTCCTGGCTGGCCATCGCCGTGATGCTCACGGCCGTTGCTGTCACCGTCATCACCGGGCTGGACTACATTGTGCAGGCGGTCCGGCTGCGACGCGACGCCCGCGCACCGGGACAGCCCGGCCCAACGTCGTAATGGCTACCTCCGCCGACGCGTCGGGGTCCGCCGCCGAGGTGGTCAGCCTGGCTGCCACCCGAAACCTGACCGTCGCGACAGCCGAATCGCTGACCGCCGGGCTGGTTGCCGCGGAGCTCGGAGCGGTACCCGGCGCGTCCGCTGTTTTTCAGGGCGGGGCGGTGACCTACCAGAACAGGGTCAAGGTGGATGTTCTCGGTGTTGACGCCGATGGGCTTGCGGCAACCGGAGCCGTGGACGCCGTCGTCGCCCGCCAAATGGCTGACGGGGCGCGCCGGGTGTTCACCGCTGATCTGGCCGTGTCGACCACCGGGGCCGCCGGGCCCGAACCCCACGGGGGCAAAGCCGTCGGTACAGTTTTCGTTGCTGTCGCGTCGGCGGCCGGAACAACTGTCAGCGAGTACCTGTTCGACGGCGACCGGGAGGAGGTGCGCCAGCGTGCGTGTGCTGCCGCACTGGACCAATTGAGTGCTGTATTGCGAGAGCAGGACGCAGGGAACAAATCCTAGGACCGAACAGTTATCATTACTGTCAGCCATTGAACAGGTTGACAGCTTAGGCTTGACACTACGAAGCCGGTACAGCTCCGTAAGGAGACTCCGGTTCAAATGCAACGAGGGAGCATGGCGATTCAGATGGTAAAGCAACCCGTATCCATAAACGGAGTAGTCCGTTGGCGGGATGTGGGGTTGGCGGATGACGCACAGCGGAAGCCGAAGGAGCGCAAGATGGTAGTGCTACGCCACGAGATTGGGGATGTCCTGCGGGACGTTCGCCAGCGGCAGGGACGCACACTGCGCGAGGTGTCGCATAGCGCACGAGTCTCGCTGGGTTACCTGAGCGAGGTGGAGCGAGGCCAGAAGGAAGCGTCCTCCGAGCTTCTTTCCTCCATCTGCACGGCGCTCGACGTCCCGTTGTCCCTCATGCTCCGCGAGGTCAGTGAGCGTCTCGCCGAGGCGGAGGGTGTGTCAGTACCCGACACCGTCCCACAGGAATTCGCCAGGGCTTTCGTGGGAGACATCCGCGATGACCTCGCCAACGATTTCAGCCGCGGACTAGCAGCCACGAACCGCTAACGGCGCGGTCAAAGCAGTCTCACCGAGACCGTATAAACACAACCCGCCGGGACAATCCCGGCGGGTTGTGTTGTGGGTCAATCACCACTTGTCTTTGGTGTACGTCTCATTGAGCTGGGCGATCAGCTGGCCGAGGGTGGTGAGGTCCTTGACGTCCCAGTCATCCATCAGATTGTGGAACGCTTCCTTGCGGGCAGTCTGTGCGGTGACCAACTGCTGCGATCCGGCGGGGGTCAGGGTGATGGATTGGGCGCGGCCGTCCAGGGGGTCGGCCTCCTTCTGCACCAGCCCCAACTGCTCGAGCATGGCGATCTGGCGGCTGACCGACGGTTTCCCGACGCCGATGCTCGCGGCGATGTCCGTCAGTCTCATGGCACCCTCGCGCTGGAGGATGACCAGCAGCCCATAGGCAGCCGGCTCCATGTCCGGGTGGACCCGCCTGGCCACCTTGTAGGAGTTCGATCGTGCCCTCCGCCACAACATGCTCAGTTGTTGCTCCAGTGCCTGAATGGCAGTGTCAACGGTGGGGTCGGCTTCACGATGCTCGGCTGTCATGTGGTTCATTCTATGGTGACCGACACAATCGCCGGGGAAAGAGTTTCGTTGGGAGAATAAGTCGAACCGCCAGCCGGGCAGAAGTGAGAGGATTACCCCATGCGAACCAGTGACTTTTGGCGGCTTATGGATGACGAGTTTGGGGGCGGGTACTCCCGTACCCTGGCCCGCACCATCGTCCTGGCGGAACTCGGGGGTCGCACTCCGGTGGAGGCGCTCGGCGCAGGAATCGGACCCCGGGACATTTGGGCGGCGGTGTGTGAGCTGCAGGACGTACCACTTGAACGGCGCCTGGGCCGAGACATCACCCCCACCTAGGGCCCGGCCAGCCCCTGACACGCCGCACGAGTTATTCGAATATTTGTTCGGATAGGACTATCATTTCTAACAGACGGCAGTCATGGTTATCCACATACGCCGTGATGCTTCTCAATTTGTCAGTGCCCCGGGTTACGGTCGAATTGAACACGAAAAAGGCCGTCACGGCCATAACAAACCGAGGTGAAGAATGGCCGCACCAGCAGACCGCGAGAAAGCACTCGAAGCAGCACTCGCGCAGATCGACAAGCAGTATGGCAAGGGCTCGGTGATGCGTCTGGGCGATGAGGTGCGCGCCCCAATTGAGACCATTTCCACCAGTTCGATCGCGCTTGACGCCGCGTTGGGCATTGGCGGGCTTCCCCGGGGCAGGGTCGTGGAGATCTACGGTCCAGAGTCCTCAGGTAAGACGACCCTGGCCCTGCACGCTGTCGCCAACGCGCAACGCAACGGTGGCATTGCGGCATTCATCGATGCTGAGCACGCCCTTGACCCCGAGTACGCCAAACGACTGGGTGTCGATACCGACGCCCTCCTGGTGTCCCAGCCGGACACCGGCGAGCAGGCGCTGGAGATCATGGACATGCTGATCGGTTCCGGATCGATTGACGTGATCGTGATCGACTCGGTGGCAGCACTGGTGCCGCGCGCCGAGATCGAGGGCGACATGGGCGACAGCCACGTGGGCCTGCAGGCACGGCTAATGAGTCAGGCGCTCCGGAAGATCACCGGTCGCCTCGCCCAGAGCAAAACCACAGCGATCTTCATCAACCAGCTTCGAGAGAAGATCGGCGTGTTCTTCGGTAGCCCCGAAACAACCACCGGTGGTAAAGCGCTGAAGTTCTACGCGTCCATCCGGATTGACGTCCGCCGGATCGAGACACTGAAGGAAGGTGCGGTCCCGGTCGGAAACCGGACCCGCGCCAAGGTAGTCAAGAACAAGATGGCGCCGCCCTTCAAACAGGCCGAGTTCGACATCCTGTACGGCTACGGAATTTCACGCGAGGGCGGGCTGATCGACGTCGGCGTCGAAAACGGCCTGGTCAAAAAGTCCGGTGCCTGGTTCACCTACGACGGGGACCAGCTGGGTCAGGGCAAGGAAAACGCACGGAAGTTCCTACTCGACAACCCAGACCTCACCGACGAGCTGGAACGCCGCATCCGCGAGAAGCTCGGCGTCGGGGTAGCGGCCGAGGACGCAACGGTCGAGCCAAAGGCAAAGGTTGAGCCCAAGCTGAAGGCGGTTAGCGGAGAGAACCGCTAGGCAACCATGGCGTTCGGACGGAATGGCGGCTCCAGGGGTGGGACAGAAGAGGGCATCCCTGGAACCGCAAAGCGGGCCTCCGAGCCCGATGCCGACCTGTACGCGACCGCCCGCTCGATCGTGCTGCGCCAACTGACGCTGGCACCAAAAAGTCGCCATCAGCTCGCCTCCAAACTAGCGGAGCGGGATGTGCCGGACGAGGTGGCTGTCGCCGTATTGGACCGGTTCGAAGAGGTCGAGCTGGTTGACGACGCAGAATTCGCCATGATGTGGGTAAGGAGCCGGGCCTCGACCCGGTCGCTGGCCCGGAGCGCGCTGAAACGTGAACTAGCCGGGAAAGGTATCCACGGAGACATCGCCGAGGAGGCCCTCGCCCAGGTGAGCGACGACGAGGAGCGCGACGCAGCTGAAGAGCTCGTCCGCCGCAAGCACCGGCCTGGCGCCGTGTGCATGGATAGGGCCGCCCGTGACAAAGAGACCCGACGGCTGGTGAGCATGCTAGGACGCAAGGGCTACGGCCCGTCGCTGGCCTTCAGCGTGGTCAGATTGGTGCTCGATGAGGCCGCTAGGGACATTGACGCCGATGATGCTGAGGGAACCGGCGCTGGTCCGGATCTCGACTGACCCGACGCATCCACTTGATGCAGCCGGTTGGTTCAGGGTTGTCTCGCTCCATTGACCCGTTATCCATTCGTTCCCTTAATCGGCCAACAAAGGTCTGGCGGACCCTGAACCCTGAACTGTAGGCTGAGCAGCGTCATGATCGGGTTGGGGCGGACTTTAACTGCTGCACGGATGGGCGCTGGTGCAGCGTTAGCCGTGCTAGTCCTTGGTGCCTCGCTCCTGACCCCAGTTACTCCCGCTGTCGCCTTGGACTTTCCGACCTGGGACGACATTCGTCAGGCCAAGGACAACGCCGCCGCCAAACGGGGCCAGGTCACGGACATCGAATCCCTGTTGGAGGGGCTCCGCTCGACCTCGGCAGAGCTGGGTGACGCGGCGGTAGAATCCGCTGCCGACCACACCCGCGCGGTAGAGGAGCTACGGGTCAGTGAGCGGCTCTCCGATACCCTTGCGATCCAGCTCGTCAATGCGCGAGCCGAGTCGGCCGACCAGCACGAGGCAGCGGGAGCCGCTGCCGCTCTTTCCTACAAGACGGGAAGCACGAACACCGGGATGCTGGCGTTGCTGGATCCTGAGGGCGCCATGGATCTCCTCGACCGGATGATGGTGCTGGAAAGGGTCACCGATCGTGCCGCCGGCTCTTACAGCAACGCCGTAGCAGCGGAGCAGGAAGTGGAATCCCTCCAGGACCGCTACGCCGCTGCCGCCAACCGACACCGTGAACTCACTGCCGAAGCCGCCGACCGTCTCAGCGTCGCCCGGGGCGACGACGCTGCAGCGCGGGCCGGGGTCCAGGAGCAGGAAGCCCGGGCCGCGGTGCTCTTCGAACAGCTCGCGGAGCTCAATGACACGACGGCCTCGGTGGAGGCCGAGCGCATTCAAGGCTTGCAGGAGCAGGCCGCCTTCCTCGAGCAGCAAGCGGCAGCAGAGGCTGCTGCGCTAGTTCGGGCGGCGGTCGAGTCCGCTGAGATGACCACGGCACCTCCCCGAGCTCCTGCACCGCCCGCGGTAGCGGATCCGGCAGGTCGGCCGCCGACCCCCCAGAAGTCGGCGCCCTCGACACAGGCGCCCCCGATGCCGGCGCCCCAGACACAGGCGCCCCCGATGCCGGCGCCCCAGGCACCGGCGCCACGTCCGCCAGCGCTCCTACCGGGCCCGGCCCCTGCCCCGGCGCACCCTGAGCCCGCCCCTGTACCCGCGCCCGCGCCAACCCCTGCACCAGCTCCGCCGGCCCCGGCACCGATCGTTGACGACCCTGCCGGAGCACAGGCCTACGCCTCCTCCCGCCTCTCCTCATTCGGATGGGGCGACGGCGAGTTCCAGTGCCTGGTAGACCTCTGGAACAAAGAATCCCGGTGGCTGACCAGCGCCAACAACCCCTCCAGTGGCGCCTACGGCATCCCGCAGTCACTGCCCGGCAGTAAAATGGGCAGTGCCGGCGCCGACTGGCGCACCAACTACCGCACCCAGATCGAATGGGGTCTGGGCTATATCTCGGGCCGGTACGGATCACCCTGCGCCGCCTGGCAGCATTCCCAACGTGTGGGCTGGTACTAACCACCCCTGCCCCCGCCCGGAGCCGATTGTGGGGCCACGCCCGGCACACGTACCCTTAACGGGTGAGTCCTATCGCCCCTACCCTTCCCGCAGATCCCGCCGCCGATCTGGCGGGAGACCCCACGCCACTATCAGGGGCGCTGCGCACCTACGAGGTTCGCACCTACGGGTGCCAGATGAACGTCCACGATTCCGAGCGGATCTCGGGGCTACTGGAAAACGCCGGCTACACGGCGGCCACCGGCACGCAGGCCGACGTCGTCGTCTTCAATACCTGCGCGGTCCGCGAAAATGCCGATAACAAGCTGTACGGAAACCTTGGCATGCTCGCCTCGGTGAAGGAAAAACATCCCGGCATGCAGATCGCCGTTGGAGGCTGCCTCGCCCAGAAGGACCGCGACACTATCCTGAAGAAGGCGCCGTGGGTTGACGCAGTGTTCGGCACCCACAACGTCGGTGCCCTCCCAGCCCTGCTGGAGCGGGCCCGTCACAACAACGAGGCGCAACTGGAGATTCTCGAGTCCCTCGATGTCTTTCCTTCCACTCTGCCGACCAAGCGCGACGCGGTCTACTCCGGCTGGGTGTCGATTTCGGTTGGCTGCAACAACACCTGCACTTTTTGCATTGTGCCGGCCCTGCGGGGCAAGGAACGCGACCGGCGCCCGGGGGAGATCCTCGCCGAGATTGAGGCGCTGGTCGCCGACGGCGCCATTGAGGTCACCCTGCTGGGACAGAACGTCAACTCCTACGGGGTGGAATTCGGCGACCGGGGGGCATTCGCCAAACTGCTCCGTGCCTGCGGCAGCATTGAAGGCCTCGAACGGGTCAGGTTCACCAGCCCCCACCCCGCAGCGTTCACCGACGACGTCATCGACGCGATGGCCGAGACGCCCACTGTGATGCCCCAGCTGCACATGCCGTTGCAGTCGGGATCCGACCAGATTCTGAAAGCCATGCGCCGGTCCTACCGCTCCTCAAAGTTCCTGGGCATCCTGGACCGGGTGCGGGAAAAGATGCCGCACGCGTCAATCTCCACCGACATCATTGTCGGGTTCCCCGGGGAAACAGAGGCGGACTTCCAGGCCACCCTCGACGTCGTCGAGCAGTCCCGGTTCGCCACCGCCTTCACCTTCCAGTACTCCAAGCGTCCCGGCACGCCCGCCGCGGACCTGCCCGGCCAGATCCCGAAGGCTGTGGTGCAGGAACGGTTCGAGCGCCTGACCGCTCTACAGGACCGGATCGCCGCCGAAGAAAACGCACTCCAGCTCGGACGCACCGTCGAGCTGATGGTGACCGCCCAACAGGGCCGCAAAGCCAGCGAAACCCACCGCCTGTCAGGCAGGGCCCGCGATCAACGGCTGGTGCACTTCTCGGTACCCGACGGGGTCGAGCCACCCCGGCCCGGCGACCTGGTGACTGTTACGGTCACCGAGGCCGCTGCCTTCCACCTGGTCGCCGACCCAGCGTCGGGCGCCGACATTCACATCCGCAGGTCCCGGGCCGGCGACGCCTGGGATAGGTCCCAGGCCGATTCCTGCGGTGCGCCGGCACCCGGTGCGACCGGCCCCGGGGCCGCAACTGCGGGTGCTGTGTCGCTGGGGATGCCCTCGCTCCCGGTCCGCGGCGCCTAACGGTGACTGCGACGGGCACAGCAGCGCCACCCCTGATTGCCGTCGTCGGGCCCACCGGATCGGGGAAGTCCTCGCTCGGCATTGACCTGGCGCAGCAGTTCGACGGCGAGATCATCAACGCCGACTCCATGCAGTTCTACCGGGGCATGGACATCGGCACCGCCAAGGTCACAGTCCAGGAACGGCAGGGGATACCGCATCACCTGCTGGACACCCTCGACGTGCATGAGGAAGCCAGCGTGGCGGCCTACCAGCAGCAGGCACGCGCGACGATCACCGCCATCCGGGACCGGGGCAAACTGCCGATCCTGGTCGGCGGATCCGGTCTCTACGTGCGGGCAGCCCTCGATATGCTCGAATTCCCCGGTACCAACCCCCCTGTCAGGGCCCGGCTGGAGGCAGACCTGGCCCGCGACGGGGCCGATTCGCTCCGCCAGCGGCTGGCGCAGATCGACCCGCTCTCTGCCGGGCGGGACCTCGACGATCGGCGCCTGATCCGCGCGCTGGAAGTCCACGAGGTGACCGGCCGTCCCTTCAGCTCCTTCATGCCGCAACGCCGCTACCACCAGCCATCGCTGCAGCTTGGGCTGCAGGTCGACCGCGCCCTCCTGCGGGCGCGCCTCGCGGCCAGGGTTCACACCATGGTGGATAAAGGGTTGCTTGAGGAAGTGGCCAGCCTCGACAACCACGGGCTGCGCACCGGCCGCACCGCGTCCAGAGCGCTCGGCTACGCCCAATTCCTCCAGGTTCTCGATGGTGGGCTGACCTTGGACCAGGCGGCCACCGAGACCATCGACGCGACCCGTCGCTTCGCGCGCCGACAGCTCACGTGGTTCCGCGCCGACCCGCGGATCACCTGGCTCGATTGGGAGGATCCGCACCTCAGCACTCGGGCTGCGGACCACATCCGGCAGACCTTCGGCCTATCCTAGACACGTGACTACACCACCCGACGCCCCTGTTTCCCCCGCCCCGACCACCCTCACCGGGGTGTCCTTCACCAAGGGCCACGGCACCGGCAACGACTTTGTGCTGATCACCGACCCGGATGGAGCGTTGGAGATTGGGCCCGACGACGTCCGGACCATTTGCGACAGGCATCGCGGGATCGGAGCGGACGGGCTGATCCGGGCCATCCGATCCCAGTACCTCCCCGAGGGCAGGGCATTGCTGCAGGGCGACCCCTCGGCGGAATGGTTCATGGACTACCGCAACGCGGACGGCTCACTGTCGGAGATGTGCGGCAACGGGGTTCGGGTGTTTGTCCATCTGCTGGTGTCGGCTGGGCTTCTTAGCCTCGCCGAGGGAGCCACCGTGTCAATCGGGACCCGCGGTGGGATCAAAGTGGTGGAGCGGTCGCCCGACGGCTATTCGGTGGATATGGGGCCCTGGGAGTTCATCTTCCCCGACGTCGCTACCGCACGCGGCACGGACTCACTGGTCGAGGCCACCGGCCTTGAAGTGCCCCGGCCTGCACTATCCATCAGCATGGGCAACCCGCACACAGTGGTGGCCCTCGCCGATCCCGCCGAACTTGAGGCGACCCGGCTCTTCGACGCGCCACTGGTCCAGCCCGCGCCCGCCGATGGCACCAACGTTGAATTCGTGGTGCCCCACGACCCGCTGGTGAACGACGGTGTCGGCCAGGTCCGCATGCGGGTTCACGAGCGTGGCGTCGGGGAAACCCTATCCTGCGGCACCGGGGCCTGTGCCGCCGCCGTGGCCACCAGGTTCTGGGCCGGGGCCGAGGCGCCCTTGGTGTGGAGGGTCGAGGTGCCCGGCGGCGTCGTCGGCGTGCGCTTTCATGCGGGAACCGACGGCCGTGAACATGTCAGCCTCAGCGGGCCAGTCGTGTTCGTGGCTACCGGCACCCTCCTCTAGGCGCGGTCTTCTAGGCGCGGAGCCGCTCGACCCGGATGACCCTGAACGTCTTCGAGGTGGCCGTCCTGGATATCTCGAAGCCATCGCCCAGCTGATCGGCGATCCACTTCTGCAGCGAGTCGGCACCGAGGTTCTTCTGCACCACCAGCCAGGATGAACCACCCGGGGACAGCCGCGGAAGCCATTTCAGCAGCAGCGCGTGCAACTCATCCTTGCCGACCCGGATTGGGGGATTGGACCAGATGGTGTCGAAGGTTGCGTCGGCGTCGACCTCCTCGGGACGCTGGGCCAGCACATTGTTCAGTCCCAGCAGCTTCGCGTTCTCTACCGTGAGTGCCAGGGCCCGTTCGTTGACGTCGATGGCGAGCACTTCGGCGTCGGGCGCCTTCAGGGCCATGGTGAGCGCCAGCGGCCCCCAGCCGCAGCCGATATCCAACATTCGCCCGCCCACCGGATCGGGCGCCTCGGCGAGCAGGATGCGGGTGCCCTTGTCGATCGAATCAGCGCTGAAAATTCCTGAGGAGGTCACCAGTGTGCGCTCCACCCCGGCGAGCATCGTGCGCAGCGGTTTGCGGGTCTCCGGGCCGGACGGCTGGGCGCTGAAGTAGTGGGAATCCATAACAAACCAGCCTAGACGATATGTGGTGAGGGGTCGGGGTTGTCCGCTACCGACCCCGGGCGGGCGGCGGGCGGGCACCGCGGGACACCGTTGGGCACCCGGTCCGTTCCGGTGAGCAATCTAGGCATCGGTGAGCGGTATTTCCACCCTCAAGGCCTGAACTGACCCACGCGGTCCACGTTGCTCACCGATCCGGCCCAGAGTCGGGGGACGAAATGATTGCGCGCTCAGTGAATTGCCTCCCGCAGTGGGTGCTGGGGCGATTACCATTGAGCAACACCATTTAGGGAGCGTATGTCCACGAGTAACGGGGGACCGGCCACGCCGGAACCGGAGATTGGCCCAGCCGAAATTCAGGCAGTCATCGACAGGATCCTGGCGAAGGATGAAGCAGTGTCCGCGAAGGGGGCTGGAAACCGTTTCGCCGGGCCTTCGTCGGCTAACGACGGCGCACGTTCGTCTTACGACGGCGACCAACAGGATCTCGACGAACGGCGCGCGCTGAGGCGGGTCGCAGGGCTGTCCACCGAGCTCGAAGACGTCACCGAGGTCGAATACCGCCAACTCCGTCTGGAGCGGGTCGTCCTCGCCGGACTGTGGAGCGAAGGCACGGCTGAAGACGCCGAGAATTCCCTGCGCGAACTGTCCGCCCTTGCCGCCACCGCCGGCTCCGAGGTGCTTGACGGAATAGTCCAACGTCGACTCAAACCGGACCCCGGCACCTTCCTCGGCTCCGGTAAGGCCCAGGAGCTCAAGGACATCGTGGTCGCCACCGGAGCCGACACCGTGATCGTCGACAGCGAGCTCTCCCCGTCCCAGCGTCGTGGCCTGGAGGACATCGTCAAGGTCAAGGTCATCGACCGGACAGCCCTGATCCTCGATATCTTCGCCCAACATGCCAAATCCCGTGAGGGTAAAGCCCAGGTTGAGCTAGCCCAACTTGAGTACCTCCTCCCCAGGCTTCGTGGCTGGGGCGACTCAATGTCCCGTCAGGCCGGCGGCCAGGTCGGTGGTGCCGGCGCCGGTATGGGCTCACGTGGCCCCGGCGAAACGAAGATCGAACTTGATCGGCGAAAGATCCGCACCCGGATGGCCAAGCTGCGGCGCGAAATCAGCGCCATGAAGCCGGCCCGCGAAACCAAGCGCGCCAACCGCCGTCGTAATGAGATTCCTTCGGTAGCGATCGCCGGTTACACCAACGCCGGGAAGTCGTCGCTCCTGAACCGGCTGACCGACGCCGGGGTCCTGGTGGAGAATGCGCTGTTCGCGACGCTGGATCCCACGGTGCGTAAGGCAGAGACGGCCGATGGGCTGGGCTACACCCTCGCAGACACTGTTGGCTTCGTCAGGTCGCTGCCGACGCAGCTCGTCGAAGCGTTCCGGTCGACGCTGGAGGAGATCGCCGACTCGGACCTGATCCTGCACGTAGTGGACGTGTCCCACCCTGACCCGGAGGGGCAGATTGCCGCCGTGAGGGAGGTCCTCTCCGAGGTGGACGCCCGCAAGGTCCCAGAGATCATCGTTTTGAACAAGGCCGACGCGGCAGATCCCTTTGTGATCGAGCGGCTCCGCCAGCGCGAGCCACGGCATATCGTAGTCTCCGCGCGCACCGGGCAGGGTATCGCGGAGCTGCTGGAAGCCGTCAGCGCCGCTATCCCGCGCCCCAGCGTCAAGCTGGCCCTGCTCGTGCCGTACGAGCGTGGCGACGTCGTGAGCCGGCTCCACCAGTCCGACGCCGAGATCCTCAGTCTTGAGCACGTCGAGTCGGGCACCCGCCTCGATGTGATGGTCCGCGAGGGTCTCGCCGCCGAGCTGGAGGAATTCCGCCAGCATGCCTAGCGGTACCATTGGGCCGCTGGAACTCCTCGATGCAGCAGTCGATGCCATGGGCGGCGAGAACCGTGTCGGCCAGCATGAGATGACTCGGCGGGTAGCCGAAGCATTGACCTCCGGCGACCACCTGCTGGTCCAGGCGGGCACGGGCACCGGTAAGTCTCTGGCGTACCTGATCCCGCTGATCTCGCACGCACTGACCCATGAGAAGCCGGCCATCGTCTCGACGGCGACCCTCGCCCTTCAGGCGCAGATTGTCGGACGTGACGTGCCGCGGCTACTGAAGGCCCTCAAGGGAAAACTGCCCCGGCCGGTGGACGTCGTGCTCCTGAAGGGCCGCGGCAACTACGTGTGCAAACACAAGACGGGCGGCGGTTTCCCTGAGGAAGGTGCACCGGAGGCACTTTTCAGTATGGGGGAGGACACAGCAGCCCCGCACCCAGCGGCCGGCCCCGCCACACCCCTGGGCCGCGAGGTGGTCCGCCTCAGGGAGTGGGCCGAGACCACCGATACCGGTGATCGTGACGAGCTGACCCCCGGCGTCAGTGAGCAGGCCTGGCGTCAGGTGTCGGTGACCAGCATGGAATGCCTCGGTGCACAGAAGTGCCCGGTCGCCGCCGAGTGCTTCAGTGAACGGGCCCGGGCCAAAGCCGGCGACGCCGACATTGTCATCACCAACCACGCGATGCTCGCCATCAGTGCCTTCGAGGGGCTGGCGGTGCTCCCCGAATACGACGTCGTGGTGATCGACGAGGCACACGAACTGCATGACCGCGTCACGGGCGCGGTCTCCGGGCAACTCTCCACAGGCATGATCTCCGCCGCGGCGTCGGCCGCGCGCAGGCACCTGTCGGTGAGTGCCGAACCCCTTGACTCGGCGAACCGGTTCTTCGAGTCGACAGTGGAAGGGGTCCCATCAGGGCTGATGGCGTCCGGGCTGGACGAGGAGCAGGAATCGGCCGTTACCCAGGTCCGTGAGGCCTGCCGTGCCGTCCTGTCGGACGCCAAGGGTGACGGGCCGACGCCCGCCGACGGTGGGCGTCAACTTGCCAAATCCCATGTGCTGGCGGTCTTCGAACTCTGTGAGCGCCTCCTCACGGCCACCCCTGCGGGCGAAGTACTCTGGGCATCACGGCCCAGCACCTTCTCGCCCGGTACCGGGTACTCGCAGCCCGACGACGCCGCACCGGCCACGATCAACATTGCTCCACTGTCGGTGGCGGGGAAACTGCGTGAGGGCCTGTTCGCCGATCACACCGTCGTGCTGACGTCGGCAACGTTGGCTATCGGCTCCGAGTTTGGGCCGGTTGCCGGGTCGCTGGGCCTTGCCGGAGCTTCGGCTCCCTCCTGGACGGGCGTCGACGTCGGCAGTCCGTTCGATTACCCGAAGCAGGGCGTGCTCTACGTCGCCAAGGACCTGCCGAAGCCCGAACGAGGCACCTCGGCAGAACAGCTCGACGAACTCGAGGTCCTTCTCAAGGCGTCCCGCGGCGGCGCGCTGGGACTCTTCTCTTCGCGCCGGGCCGCCGAGGAAGCAGCCGAGGCGCTGCGTCCCCGGGTCGATTTTCAGATCCTGTGCCAGGGCGAATCCTCGATGTCAGCCCTGGTCAAACAGTTCTCCGATGAGCCCGACACATGCCTCTTCGGCACCATGTCCCTCTGGCAGGGCGTCGACGTCCCAGGCAGGTCCTGCCGGCTGGTCACCATCGACCGGATACCCTTCCCCCGGCCAGATGACCCCTTGATGACCGCCAGGACCAGGGCCGTGGCCAAGGCCGGCGGCAACGGGTTCATGAGCGTGTCAGCCACCCATGCTGCGGTCCGGCTGGCGCAGGGAGCAGGTCGGCTGATCCGCGCGACAGAGGACAGGGGAGTGGTCGCGATCCTTGACTCCCGGTTGGCCAACGCGCGCTACGGGTCGTTCCTGCGGGCGGCGCTGCCACCCTTCTGGTCGACCACGGACCGCGCAACGGCGGTGGGCGTCCTCGAGCGCCTGGCCGGGGAGCCCAGCCCCTAACAGTTTTCCCCTCCGCGCGGTTCGGCGCGGTTCGCCTCCGCCGCGGTGGTGCGCGGTGTGGCGGCGGGCAGTGTGCGGTCAGAGAGCGCGCATCACCGAGACAACCTTGCCCATGATGGTGGCTAGGTCACCAAGGATTGGTTCGTACTGGGTGTTTTGCGGGAGCAGCCAGGTGTGGCCGTCGCGTTGGCGGAAGGTCTTCACTGTGGCCTCGTCATCCAACAGGGCCGCCACAATGTCACCGTTCTGCGCCTCCTGCTGTCTGCGGACTACTACCCAATCGCCGTCGCAAATGGCTGCGTCGATCATCGAGTCACCGTAGACGCGCAGCATGAAGAGGTCGCCATGGCCGACCAATTGGCGGGGCAGCGGCATGACATCTTCGATTACCTGATCGGCCAGGACCGGGCCACCTGCAGCAATCCGGCCAACGAGCGGTACCATCGCGGCGTCCACCGCGCCGCCGATCTCGGACGGGACGCTGGGATCTGACCCCTGGGGGGCGCTCTTATGGTCGTGGTCGAGCGTTAGTGGAAGCAGGATTTCCATGGCCCGGGGGCGCTTGGGGTCGCGACGAAGGTAGCCCATCCGTTCCAGCTGGGACAGCTGGTGGGTGACGCTCGACAAACTGGCGAGTCCCACCGTATCCCCAATCTCCCGCATTGACGGCGGGTACCCATTGGTACCGATCGCCCGCTGGATGGTTTCGAGGATCTTCTTCTGCCGGGGCGTCATGCCCTTGGGCACCTGCCGGCCGCGGGGCCGGCCGCGCGTTGGAAGCGGGGTGGGGGGCAGATCCGAAGTTGGTCCATCCAGTGGTCCGTCCGACTCTTTCACGGTCGCTGTCCCTTCGATAAGAATCTATGTACCCCGGCAGATCCCTGGATTTCGGGAGCCGAGCTTATTTTGTCAGAGCCGGATGATGTGCTGAGTTCTGCTGGAACCGAACCTTCATCCTTACCGCCAACGGTATGGGAGTTGAGACACGTTTTCAAACATTTGTTCGATCGTGTCTCGACAAAGTTCGTCAATAAGTGCTAAAAATAAGAAAGCAGCAATTCGAAGATAGGTTCGAACGAAACAGGCCAGTCCGGTTTCTGCTCGAACACCACCTTCAACCGCCGCGGTTGGTTCGGTTTGAAACCCGGATTCGAATGGACTGATTCGAGAGCACAGAGAGGTCTATCCATGTCTGTCATCACCACACACCAGAATGTCCCCGCTGCCGAGAAGGTTGCGGGTAAGCTGCGACTCACCCGCAGGGGCAGGCTCCTGCTGGTCGGGTTGCCGATTGTTCTGCTGGCATCGGCCGTCCTGATGCTGTCAGGATTCTTCAACTCGCCCGCCAAGGCAGCGGCCGAGGGCGGAGAGGTCACGCAGACCGTCAGCGTCAGCGTCGCTGCCGGGGAAACCATCTGGCAGATCGCCACCGAGTTCGCTCCCGAGCGCGACCCGCGCGACGTGGTCTCCGAGATCGTTGAACTCAACAGCCTCGGTACGTCAGTTCTTCAGGCCGGGCAGCAGCTGGACGTCCCGACCAACCGGTAAGACCCTTGCGAAGCACGGGACTGTTCTCGAAATCCCAGTGAGCCACGACAGCCCGGCCAGCCAGTCTCGGCTGCCGGCAGCAGGCAGCGAAGGGCCAGTCAGTGCCCCGCGGATTCTGCTCTGATGCGGCTCGGAGCATAACCTTGACAGGTGAACGAACAGTTTGAGCGGTTGAGCCGGTTGCCCCTGCGCGATGATCTCCGGGGGAAGCACCCCTATGGGGCTCCCCAGTTGGACGTGCCAATCCTGCTCAACGTCAACGAAAACACCTATGGGGTGCCCGACGACGTGAGACGGGCGATTGTTGACGCCGTTAGTCGGGAAGTTGGCGGCCTGAACCGCTACCCCGACCGAGAGTTCAGCGAACTACGGTCAAATCTCGCGCGCTACCTCGGCCACGGGCTGACCGCCGCTAACCTGTGGGCCGCCAACGGTTCCAACGAAGTGCTGCAGCACCTCCTCCAGGCCTTCGGCGGCCCCGGCAGGTCGGCGATCGGCTTCCCCCCTACTTACTCGATGTACCCCCTGCTCGCCAGCAGTACCGGCACCCGCTACCTAGCCGGGGAAGGCAACGGCACTTTCGACCTGGGCGCGGAAGACGCTGCACGCCAGGTACAAGAGTCCGGCGCCAATGTCGTGTTCCTGTGCTCGCCCAATAACCCGACGGGGACCGCTTTGGGTCTGGACGTGGTGGAAGCGGTCTACGAGGCAAGCGAGAAGGCCAACGCCATTGTGATTGTCGACGAGGCCTACGCCGAGTTCGCCCACGCCGATACCGTCAGCGCACTGACCTTGTTGGAGGGCCGGGAGCGCCTCGTGGTGTCCCGAACCATGAGCAAGGCCTTCGCCATGGCCGGCGCGCGGCTCGGCTATCTGGCATCGGCACCGGAGGTTGCGGACGCGCTGCGCCTGGTCCGGTTGCCTTACCACCTCTCAGCTATCACGCAGGCGGCGGCCAACGCGGCCCTGACCCACTCGGTCCAGCTGCTCGCCAACGTGGAAGACATCAAAACCCAGCGCGACCGGATCGTCGACAGTCTCCGAGCGCTGGGCCTAACCCCCGTGCCCTCGGACGCCAACTTTGTGCTCTTTGGAGGGCTTGAGGATCCGCACGGGACCTGGCAGGGCCTCCTGGCAGCGGGGGTGCTGATTCGCGACGTTGGCATCCCAGGCCACCTGCGGGTCACCGCCGGCACCGAGATGGAGACCACAGTGTTCCTCGACTCCCTCAGTGCCCTGCTGGGCAAAACCGTCTCCTAGACTGGTAGGAGGCCGTTCGATGCGACACCCGAATGATGCAGCTACCGTCACCCATCCGCTACGTACCAACCGAAGGATAGCCATGAGCGTGGAAACCACCGCCCGACGCACCGCGAGCCGGGAACGGACCACCAGCGAATCGTCGGTGTTCGTCGAACTCGATCTTGACGGCACCGGACGCGCGGAAATCAGCACCTCCGTGCCCTTCTACGACCACATGCTCACTGCGCTGGCCAAGCACTCGCTGATCGACCTCACGGTCCGGGCCACCGGAGACACGCACATTGACGCCCACCACACGGTCGAGGATGTCGCCATCACCATCGGTGAAGTGCTCCGCGAAGCCCTCGGCACGAAGGCGGGAATCCGGCGGTTCGGCGAAGCGACAGTTCCCCTGGACGAGGCACTGGCCAACGCCGTCGTCGACATTTCAGGCCGGCCCTACCTCGTCCACACGGGCGAACCTGCAGGCCAGGAGTACCACCTGATCGGCGGGCACTTCACCGGTTCGCTCACCCGCCACGTCTTCGAAGCCATCACCCTGCACGCCCAGATCTGCCTGCACATGACGGTCCTGGGCGGACGCGACCCCCACCACATTGTGGAAGCCCAGTTCAAGGCCTTTGCCCGTGCGCTTCGCGCCGCAGTGGAGCCGGACCCACGGGTGGACGGGATCCCGTCCACCAAAGGGGCACTATGAGCGCGCCACGCGTCACAGTCCTCGATTACGGTTCAGGCAATATCCGCTCAGCCGTGCGTGCCCTTGAGCACGTCGGCGCCGAGGTTACGCTGAGCGCCAAGCCCGACGACGTCCTGAACGCCGACGGGCTGGTGGTGCCCGGCGTGGGGGCCTTCGCCACGGTAATGAAGGGACTGAAGGACGTCGACGCGCTGCGGATGATCGGTCGGCGGGTGGCCGGCGGCCGGCCGGTCCTCGGAATCTGCGTCGGACTCCAAATCCTCTTCGATGACGGTGTTGAGCATGGCATCAGGACCGAAGGGATGGGCGAATGGCCGGGCACCGTTGAGCGGCTCCAGGCCGACGTCGTTCCCCACATGGGCTGGAATACTGTGACAGCACCCGAGGGGTCAACACTGTTCGACGGCATCGAAGAGGAGCGGTTCTACTTCGTTCACTCCTATGGAGTACAGCAGTGGACGTTCGACGTCACCCAACCAGCGATGAAACCTCCCATGGTGACCTGGGCGGACCACGGCGGACCGTTCATCGCGGCGGTCGAGAACGGGCCGCTGAGCGCCACCCAGTTCCACCCCGAAAAGTCCGGCGACGCCGGCGCGCGCCTGCTCTCCAACTGGTCGGCGGGGTTGCGGTAGCCATGTGGAGCATAGTGCTGATGGGTCTATCCGGGCTGCTGATCGGCGGGGCCATCTCCTTCCGGCGGCAGGAGTTGCCCAAGGCCCTGATTATCAGCTTCTGGGTGCTGGCGGGAATGGCACTACTTGCCGCCTACCTCCTGACCTTGACCGACCTCTGATTATCGAGACATCCGACAGCTACGAAAGAGTCACCACCCGATGAGCCCTTTTACTGAATCGCCCATTCTTGAACTGCTCCCCGCCGTTGACGTCGTCGACGGTCAGGCCGTCCGCCTGGTCCAGGGCGAGGCCGGCAGCGAAACCGGCTATGGGGACGCCCTCGAGGCGGCCCTCGCCTGGCAGCACGACGGCGCGGAATGGGTGCACCTCGTGGACCTCGACGCAGCGTTCGGCCGTGGCTCGAACCGTGAGCTACTCAAGCGCGTCGTCAGCGAACTTGACATCAAGGTTGAGCTGTCCGGAGGTATCCGCGACGATGCTTCCCTCGACGCGGCCCTCGAACTCGGCGCGCACCGGGTGAACCTCGGTACCGCCGCCCTGGAGCACCCCGAGTGGACTGCGGCCGCCATCGCCCGCTACGGCGACAAGATCGCCGTCGGGCTGGACGTCCGCGGCACCACTCTCGCGGCACGCGGGTGGACCGAAGAGGGCGGTGACCTCTGGGAGGTTCTGCAGCGCCTCGAGGATGCCGGCTGCTCCCGGTACGTGGTCACGGACGTCACCAAGGACGGAACCCTCCGCGGCCCGAACCTGGAGCTGCTCCAGCAGGTGCTCGAGCGGACTTCGCGCCCCGTGGTCGCGTCCGGCGGAATTTCCAGCCTTGACGATCTCGCAGCGCTGCGCCAGCTGGTACCGCACGGCCTGGAAGGGGCAATCGTGGGCAAGGCCCTCTACGCCGGCGCGTTCACGCTGCCCCAGGCACTTGACGTCGCCGGCCACCCGGAGCCGCGGGTGTGAGCGAGCGGCACCTGCCGGCGCACATTGCTGCGGCCCTGGCGGCCAACACCACCGATTCGGCGGGCCAGCCGTGGGAGGGCCGTGACCTGAGCGGCGACGGAAACCCGCTGCACAACTTCGACGACGACGACGGCGCCGCACCGCCCGCCTACACCGAGGCAGTTGACCGGCTGCGTGCCGGCGCGGGCGATGAGGCAAGTGTGCTGGCCGCCCTCGCCGGGGTTCGGGTCTTCGTCCCGGTGATGGCCCAACTTGCAGAAGATAGCGAAGCCGCCCAGCAGCACAACGGGCCGGCGGGGGACAGAGTGGGTGACAAGCCCGGGGACAAGGAAGCCGACATGGCCCTTGTGACACTGAAGGCCCCCGACGGGCGGACCGCCTTACCGGTCTTCAGCTCGGCGGCCGCCCTCACAGCCTGGCATCCCGACGCCCGGCCCGTCGCCGTCTACGCACCGCGCGCCGCCCTGTCGGCAGTGGCTGACGGGTCGGAGTTGCTGGTGATCGACCCGGGCGCATGTTTCACGTTCGTGGTGCGGCGCCCTGCCGTCTGGGCGTTGGCCCAGCAGCTTCCGTGGCAGCCCGCCTACAGCGACCCGCGGGTCGCCGACCTGGTGGCCCAGGCCACCGCGGAGGAGCCGGCAATTCTACGGGTCGCATTGAGCCCCGGCAGCGGGGTCCCGGCCCGGGCGGCAGACGGTACACTGACATCCGGTGGCGGCCCGGGCCCAGAGGTACGGCTCCAGGTGACACTGCGCGGCGGGTTGGATGAAGACGCCGTCCGTGCTGTGGTCCAGGGACTGCAGGACCGACTGCGGAGCAATAGAGAATTTGTGGAACGGGTCGACTCTCTCGAAGTGGTCCTGACCCGCTGAGCATGTGCGGGCAGACCCGCAGAAAAGTGAACCACGTGAATTTTGCCCTCTACCGGGACCTGCTACGCATCGTCCCGGTGCGGCGTCTGCTGATCGTCGGCATGATCGCCCGATTCCCGCATTCAGCGGCAGGTGTCCTGCTGACCCTCCACGTTGTCCAGACCCTCGACCGCGGGTACGCGGAAGCCGGTGCGGTGGCGGCCCTCCTGACCATCGGCATTGCCGTGGGAGCCCCATGGCGGGGACGCCGGGTGGATAGTGCCGGGCTGCGGAAGGCGCTGATTCCCTCGGTCGTCGCCGAAGCCGTGATCTGGTCCGTCGCCCCGCAGCTGTCCTATGAGTGGCTGCTCCTTGCTGCGCTGATCGGTGGGCTGTTCACCCTTCCCGCGTTCTCGGTGGTCCGGCAGTCCCTCGGCGTGATGGTGACCGGGGAGAAACGCCGGACGGCGTTCACCCTGGACGCGATTGGCACCGAGCTGATCTTCATGGTGGGGCCGGCTTTGGGCGTTGTACTGGCCACGCAGGTCTCCACAGTGCTCGGACTGACACTGGTGGGGCTGGCCACCGCCGGGGCTGGCCTGTTCCTGATGTGGTTCAATCCGCCGACCCGGAGCGAACAGCTCGGCGCCGTTTCCCCCGCACCGACCGAGGCTGAGGACGGGGCGGCGGCCGTTGGCGCCCTGGTCGCCTCGGCGCCTGCGCATGTGGGCGAGGCATCCGCCGAACTGTACCCAGGAGTGCACTCCTCCCGTGGACGGTTTGCGTTGAAGGAGCGGGTCGCGGGCAGTTTCACCTGGCTGACCATTGCCGTGGCAGTGGTCATGGTGGTCGCTGCGGGCGCCGGGATGGTGCTCGCAGGAACCGAGGTGGGCATCGTCGCGGCTCTCGAGGAGTCGGGACGTGAGGGCGAACTGGGACTGGTCTTCGCCGCCTGGTGCGCTGCCTCGGTGGTCGGCGGGCTGATCTACGGGGCGTTGCATCGACCGGTGTCACCGCTGCTCCTGCTCCTGCTGATGGGCCTGTTCACCATTCCGATGGGGTTCGCCGAGAACACCCTGACCCTATGCCTCCTGTCCATCCTGCCGGGACTCCTGTGCGCGCCGGTCCTCTCCGCAGCGTCGGAGCGGGTGGCGGACCTCGTGGTGGAGGAACGCCGCGGGGAGGCGATGGGATGGTACGGCTCGGCGCTGACCTCGGGGGTCGCCCTCGGCGCCCCCCTGGCAGGGATCACCATTGACACGGTGGGGCCGTCTGCCGCCTTTACTACGGTGGGCGCGGTCGCCGTCGTGATCTGCCTACTCGGTCTGGGTGCACAGCAGGTACGACGACGACGACGGCGCTAGCTGCCGCCCGTGCCTGCCGCCGCCCGTGCCCGCTGCGGCCGGGGCGCCGCGGTGGGGCTGACGGCGACGAAGACTAGTTGACCGCGCCGGTGAACTTCTCGCCGGGCCCCTTGCCGGGGGCGTCCTGGATGATCGATGCTTCACGAAACGCCAACTGCAGTGAACGGAGGCCGTCGCGCAGCGGGCCGGCATGCTGGCCGCCGATCTCCGGTGCCGCTGCTGTCACAAACCCGGCCAGAGCCGTGATGATTTTGCGGGCCTCATCCAGGTCCTTGAGTTCCTCGGCGTCGTCGCCTTCGGCCAGCCCGCACTTCACGGCGGCGGCGCTCATCAGGTGCAGTGCGGAGGTCATGATCAGCTCCACGGCGCTGACCTCGGCGATGTCGCGCCGGACCTGCCGGCCGTCGTCATCGGCTGTCTGAGCCAGGGGATCCTGGCTCAACGGCTCCCCGGCGGGGGCGCCGCTGGTCCCGGGTGCCTGGAAGATGTTGCGTGCGCTGTCTTGATTACTGGCCGGAGTGCTCATGCTGGTAAGCTTGTCACAGACCGACTGGAGGTCGGTATTTTTTGTGCCCGCATGGGCCATGAAAAAGATCACTCCAGTCTGCAAGCGGAGTTTCTCCCACCCGCGATTGCCAGGTGTTTCGTTGCGAAGCATGGTGGCAGCCGGGTTAGGTCGGTACGTACTGTCTGAGGTAGTCATCTCACCAGTGCGGCTCCACAGCATTGTGGAGCCTGCCGATCATTGAGGCCTCTGATTGCATGTGCAGTCGGGGGCCTTCTTCGATTGCACGAGGTGAGACTTCCTAAGATTTCAGGAGCAACACATTAGCGAGCCAAGAATCAATGATCGTATCCGCGTCCCTGAGGTGCGGTTGGTAGGACCTGCGGGCGAACAGGTAGGCATCGTCCGTATTGAGGATGCTCTCCGTCTTGCCTCCGAGTCAGACCTTGATCTTGTTGAGGTTGCACCGCAGGCCAAGCCTCCGGTAGCCAAGCTGATGGATTTTGGCAAATACAAGTATGAAGCCGCTGTGAAGGCTCGTGAGGCGCGCAAGAATCAGACGAACACGGTTCTCAAGGAGATCCGGTTCCGCCTGAAGATTGACACTCACGACTACGAGACCAAGCGTGGACATGCGATGCGCTTCCTGGGTGCCGGTGACAAGGTCAAGGCCATGATCCAGTTCCGCGGACGTGAGCAGCAGCGACCCGAGATGGGCATCCGCCTGCTGCAAAAGTTTGCCGAAGACGTTGCCGAGGTCGGCATCGTGGAGTCAACTCCACGCATCGACGGGCGCAACATGGTCATGGTTATCGGACCGGTCAAGAACAAGGCCGAGGCCAAGGCTGAGGCGCGACGCGCCACCCAGCGTGCCGACGCCAAGGCCGCGAACGAGGCAGTGAAGGCTGGTACCGAGAAGCTCGACACCACCCCGGACAAGGCGCCCATGACGCAGAGCCTCGCGGACCTGCTCCCTGATGGCTACTCGACCACGGCTTCCCAGGAGGCAGCCGAAAGGGCTGCCGCGCAGGAAGTGATTGCGGCCGAAGTTGCAGCGAAGGAAGCTGCGGCACAGCAAATCGTCGACCGTAAGAAGGCCGTTCAGGACAAGGCCGATCAGGAAGCCGCAGCAGCTGAAGCCGCCCAGGCAGCCAAGGCTGCCGAGAAAGCTGCGGCCGAGGCGCCCAAGACTCCGGCTAAGGCACCCGTCAAGGCAACGGAGAAGCAGGCAGCGGAGAAGCCAGTAGCGGTTGCAAAGCCGGTCGCGGCGCCGAAGCCCGTGGCAGCTCCTAAGCCGACGGCCATGCCGAAGCCCGCAACACCAAAACCTGCCAGCAAGGCGGCTCCCCGGAGCGCGCCGAGCCGGCCTAAGCCAAGCACCTCCGACTAGGGTTCACCCCCGTCGGAGCCGCCAGGCGCCCGAATAAGCCCGCAGGCACCCCCGCGGGTGCCGCACGAGCCACCTGCAATCGTGGGTGGAAACCAAAGGAGATCGGTTCTCATGCCGAAGATGAAGACCCACAGCGGTGTCAAGAAGCGCTTCAAGCTGACCGGAAGCGGCAAGCTCAAACGCCAGCAGGCCAACCGCCGCCACTACCTGGAGCACAAGCCCTCCACGCTGACTCGCCGTCTCGGTAGCGACAAGATTGTTTCGAAGGCCGATACCAAGGTCATCAAAAAGATGCTCGGCATCTAACTCACCCAAACCACTTAACCGGGGCTACGCCAGTCAACTGCTCACAGCAGGACGGTGTGACACTACAATCCGGTAGATCTACTGAAGGAGTACGCACGTGGCACGTGTGAAGCGGGCGGTAAACGCCCACAAGAAGCGTCGGGTAATTCTCGAGCGGGCGAAGGGCTACCGCGGGCAGCGTTCACGCCTGTACCGCAAGGCTAAAGAACAGCTGCTGCACTCATTTGTCTACAGCTACGGCGACCGCCGCAAGCGTAAGGGTGACTTCCGTCGCCTCTGGATCCAGCGCATCAACGCCGCATCCCGCGCCAACGGCCTGACCTACAACCGTTTGATTCAGGGCCTGAAGGCCGCTGAGATTCAGGTTGACCGCCGGATGCTGGCCGAGCTTGCAGTTTCCGATGCCAATGCGTTCTCCGCGCTGGTACAGATTGCCAAGAACTCCCTGCCTGCCGACACCTCGGCTCCGGCCGGCGCTCAGTCAACAGCTGCCAAGACACCAGCGAAGGCATAACCCTCTCCGTTTTCCGGCCTGACCGGATTACTGGGAATATCAGTACATGAATAACACCGGACGCCCTGCGGCACCCCCCATGACCAACCCCCGAGCTGATCGGGTGAAGGAAGTGGCACGGCTCGCAGGGCGTCCGGCTCGTTTAAGGCAGGGCCGGTTCCTCGCCGAGGGCCCGCAGTCCGTCCGTGAGGCGTTGACCCTGCATTCAGCCCGCCGGGCTGCCGGCGCGCCAGCAGTGATCGAGGAGCTCTTCATCACCGAGGAGTGCCTTGAACGCCACGCGGAGCTCGGCCTGTTCGAAAATCAGCCGGCACCGCGGCTCGTCACGGAGGAAGTCCTGGCCGAAATGTCCTCCACCGTGACCCCGCAGGGCGTGATCGCGGTGTGCGCCTTCGTCGATGTGTCGCTCGACGCAGTACTCGCCGATGAGCCCCGGCTGGTCGCGGTGATGGTTGAAGTGCGCGATCCCGGCAACGCCGGGACCATCCTGCGGGCCGCCGACTCTGCGGGCGCCGACGCGGTGGTGCTGACGTCGTCGAGCGTTGACCTGTACAACCCGAAGGCTGTCCGGTCCACCGTCGGTTCGCTGTTCCACCTGCCCGTGGTCCTGGGCGCTGACCTGGATCTGGTCCTCTCATCCTTGCGGGACCGCGGCATCACGGTGCTGGCAGCCGACGGGTATGGCGACGTCGACCTCGATGTTCTGCAGGAGGAGAGCGCGCGACGCCGGTTGGCGCCGGCATCAGCCGACACCACCGAGGTGAAGGAAGCGCAGCTCGAGGCACCGACGGCGTGGCTCTTCGGCAACGAAGCACAGGGGCTGCCCGACGTCGTCCTCAAGGGCGCCGACCACCGGGTGGCCGTACCGATCTATGGGCGGGCCGAGAGCCTTAATGTGGGGACTGCGGCGACCGTCTGCCTCTACGCCTCAGCGCGGGCGCAGCGCCTCAGCTGACGGTGACCCGTTCGGGCGCTCGAACAGCCTCGGAGCGACGGTCCATGCGCCCACTGACCAGCGCGACGGCGAGGCCGACGACAGCCAACACCGCACCGACAAGAGCCGGGGCCGTGTAGCCCCAGCCGGCGGCAATCACTACGCCGCCGAGGAACGCGCCCAGGGCGTTAGCAACGTTCAGGGCCGCGTGGTTCAGGGACGAGGCGAGCGACGGCGCATCCGGGGAGACGTCGAGCAGGCGCACCTGGAGCGAGGGGATCAGCATGGCACCGATCGCTCCGACCAGGAACACGAACAGCAGCGCGGTTGGCGCCCACTGGACGGCGAACGAGAACGCCACCAGCGCCACGGCAATCACGCCCATCACCCAGTAGATGGTGCCCATCACCGAAATGTCGGCCAGGCGGCCACCGACAATGTTTCCGGTCACCATACCGAGCCCGTAGAGGGCGACGACGAAGGGCAGGGTGGTCTCGGGGAGTCCTGTCACTTCGGTCATGGTCGGGGAGATGTAGGAGTAGACGGCAAAGAAGCCACCGAAGCCGACAGTCCCGATAAGCAGCGTCATCCAGACCTGGCCGCGCTGCAGCGCACCGAGCTCCCGCCGGATACTGGCGTTCTGCAGGACCTTCTGGTGTGGGACGCTGCGGGAAATCATCCAGATCGTGACCAGTCCGATGACGCCGACCAGCAGGAACATGGTCCGCCAGCCGAACATCTGACCCAGCCAGGTGGCAAACGGGACTCCGATGACGTTGGCGATGCTGAGCCCCAGCATCACCATGGCGACGGCGTGCGCGCGGCGTGTCGGGGCGGATAGGGAGGCGGCGATGACCGCGGCGATACCAAAGTAGGCGCCATGCGGCAGGCCCGACATGAGGCGGGAGAACAGGAGCCAGCCGTAGTCAGCGGCGAAGTAGGAGGACAAGTTGCCAACGGTGAACAGCATCATCAGGCCGAGCGCCATCCCCTTGCGGGGGAGCCGGGCGCCGAGCGCTGCAAGGAGTGGAGCGCCGACGACGACGCCGATCGCGTAGGCCGAGATCACGTGTCCACCCTCGGGAATGGAAATATTGAGATCGCCCACCATCTCCTGCAGAAGTCCCATGATGGCGAACTCAGTGGTGCCGATGCCGAAGCCGCCCATCGCGAGGGCGATGATGGCAAAGTTCAGCTGACGTGGAGTCAGGGCGGTGCTTCGGGCGTCAGACATGGAACTCGTTTCGGCGGCTGGGGGTGGTGTGGGGGCATGCGTCTGTTAGGCGCAACGCAGCGACGCCGTTGTCTATTTCAACTGTAGCGCCGTAGGCTCCGTCGGCGCCTGTTGTGCTGTCCCTCGCGTCGGTCCTCCCAGTACTCGATGTATAGGGAAGAGGATGCCGATCCGCCTGCCCCGGTGTGCCAGGTTGGCAGCACCACGCTCAAGTACCAGTTGCGGGCGATCGAGGATCTTGTCGCCTGGCTGTCCGCTCAGGACGGATGGGTTCCGCTTGGCGCTGCCGATGATAGCAAGCCGGCGCCCAACGGGTCGGTCGAGGCGTGGGGCCGGTCCGAAGGCAACCCGGTGGCCGGCTGGTACGGCCTCCGGAAGGGCTACCGAGGACGGTTCGGGATGTACCTGCCGCCAATCCCTGAAGAGTTGGGGTTGGTAGAACTCACCCATGACAAGCGGAACAACCAGCTGCGAGCCCGGTAGGAGTGGTTCGACGTGAGGCACCCGCCCGCTACACTCGGTTCGTGCCTGCTGAGAAGTTACCGCGCCAGATTGTCGGCGCCGCGATTGTTGATTCGCTCGACCATCCCACCTGGCTGCTCGCTGCCCGCCGGACCACTCCCGAGCAGTTTGCCGGGATGTGGGAATTCCCCGGTGGGAAAGTCGAGGCGGGGGAGTCGGATACCGAGGCCCTGCATCGTGAGTTGCTTGAGGAGCTCGGGGTGACAGTGGTGCTGGGCGCCGAAGTGGGAGGACCTCTTCCTAGCGGTTGGCCCCTAAACGAGGGTGCCATCATGCGGGTGTGGCTCGCCGAGGTGACCACGGGCGAGCCGAGGCCGCTGGAGGATCATGACCTCCTCACCTGGGTTCCCCTCGCTGGTTCACCCGCACTGGTGGACCTCGCGTGGATCCCGGCGGATCGTCCCATTGTTGACGCACTGCTGGCCCTGGTTGCTGCGCCGCTCTAGAACAGTGTCGGCTCCGGGCCGGCTGCCAGTGATGGTGAGGATGCCCCTACCGGGGGACTGCCGCCGCCGTCGTTGGACACCCCCGGTTCGAGCTCTCTGAAAAACTGGGCCCCGGAGGTGAACCCATGGTTGGCCCGGTGGTGCCGGATACGGCCGGACAGCCAGGTCCGGTACTCCTTCGACGCGTAACTTCCGCCGCGGTAGAGCCGCTGATAGCGCCCCACCAGCGCAGGGTGATTGGCGGCCAACCAATCCATATACCACTCGCGGGCGCCGGGACGCAGATGTAGTGCGCCCGCCGAAACGCCCGTCGCACCGGCAGTTGCCAGCGCACCAAACAAGGCATCCAATGACTCGTCGCTGTCCGTCAACCAGGGCAGGATCGGCATGGCCAGGACGCCGCAGGGAAGGCCCGCGTCCCGCAATCGGCTGACCAGCTCCAGCCGGGCCTTGGGGCTCGGGGTGCCGGGCTCCACCGCATGGGCCAACACTGGATCGATGATCGCCAGGGAGATGCCCATCCCGATCTGCACTGCGGAGGATGCTTTTTGCAGCAACGGGATGTCCCGTGCCAACAGCGTGCCCTTGGTGAGGATGGAAAACGGGGTTCCGGAATCGGCCAAAGCGGAGATGATGGCGGGCATCAACCGGTAGCGACCTTCGGCCCGCTGATACGGGTCGGTGTTGGTGCCCATGGCCACGTGCTCACGCCGCCACGACCGGCGGGATACTTCGCGGCGTACCACTTCTCCGGCATTCGTCTTCACCACCAGCTGCGAATCAAAGTCCAGTCCGGTGTCCAGGTTCAGGTAGCTGTGGGTCTTCCGGGCGAAGCAGTAGACGCAGGCGTGCGAGCATCCCCGGTAGGGGTTGATGGTCCAGTGGAACGGCATGCTTGAGTCGCCGGGCACCTTATTGAGTACCGATTTGGCCAGCACCTCATGGAAGGTGATGCCAGCGAATTCGGGCGTCCTCACGGTGCGGACCAGCCCGCTGAGGGGGAGTAGCGCCTCCTGCGGACCGGGCGCCGTCGTCGTCGTACTTTGACCAACCCATCTCATGAATACAGTAGAACACATCTTCGAACTTATTCGAAGGAAGTCGCGGCTATTAGGCTTGAGCCACGCTCAGTCATCTCCCCGAAAGGACTCCATGCCGCTCGACGTCGAAAGTCTGCGTTCCCACTTCCCCTCCCTGTCCTCGGGGATCGCCCACTTCGACGGTCCGGGCGGAACCCAGACGCCCAGCATCGTCGGACAGGCCATCGCCGACACCCTGACCAGCCCGCTATCCATCAGGGGGACCTCGGTCGCATCCGAACGGAACGCCGACGCGGCCGTGCTCGGATTCCGGTCGGCCCTGGCGGATTTCCTCAACGCGGATCCGCTCGGAATTGTCTACGGCCGCAGTGCCACGCAGCTCACCTATGATTTCGCCAGGCACCTCAGCGCCGGGTGGGGGCCGGGCGACGAGGTGATCGTGACCCGCCTTGATCATGACTGCAACATCCGACCATGGGTCCAGGCTGCCGAGCGTCAGGGTGTGACAGTCCGGTGGATGGGTTTCGATCCAGCCACCTCCGAGCTTGACCTCGACGAACTGGCGGCTGCCCTGAGCCCCCAAACCCGGCTGGTCGCCGTCACCGCAGCGTCCAACCTCCTCGGCACCATGCCCGACATTCCGGCGATCGCGACGCTGGTGCACGACGCCGGGGCCCTCCTGTACATCGACGGGGTCCACTACGCAGCCCATGCCAGCGTCGATGTGAAGGCGCTCGGAGCAGACTTTTTCGTCTGCTCGCCCTACAAATTCCTCGGACCGCACTGCGGCGTCCTCGCCGCAGAGCCGGCGCTGCTGGAGACGTTCACCCCGGATAAACTGCTACCCTCCACCAACGCCGTGCCCGAACGTTTCGAACTCGGGACCTTGCCGTACGAGATCATGGCCGGCGCGACGGCGGCAGTGGACTTCATCGCCTCACTGGGCACCAGCGACGGGTCGCGCCGGCACCGTCTCGTAGCCGCCCACTCCGACATCGGGCAGCACGAGTCGTTCCTCCTGCACCTCCTTGAGGCTGCGCTCGCGGATTTGCCGGCGGTGACGGTCCACTCCCGCGCCGCCGCCCGGACCTCAACCCTGTTGCTCACCGTCGACGGCCACCCCGCCGTCGACGTGAGCCGGTTCCTCGCCGCACGGGACATCCTGGTGCCAGCCAGCAACTTCTACGCCATCGAAGCAGCGGGCGTGCTGGGGTTGGGGGAGGCTGGCGGATTACGAGTGGGGCTGGCGCCCTACACGAACCTCGACGAGGTACAGCGGTTGATTGAAGGGCTGAAGGCGTGCCTCGCGTGACCCGCCCGGCCTTCCGACCCAGAAAAGTGGCCCACCCGCAGGCTAGCTGTGGGGCAACCACTCAGGTGCGGCTCCGCCACTCATCTGGGACGGCGCCTAGGCTTGACCCATGATCCTCCTCACCGGATTCCAGCCGTTCGGCGGCGAAGCGAGCAACCCGTCGTGGCAGGCGGCCGAGCGGGCCGCCGCACACCTGAGCCAGTCCGGCGTCGAAGCGGTCGCCGTCGAACTGCCCTGTGCCTTCGGCGAAAGCATCGCGACCCTGCGCGCCGCAGTTCAGCTGCATCGCCCCGCCCTGGTGCTGTGCGTGGGGCAGGCGGGCGGACGGTCAAGGATCTCCCTCGAGCGGGTAGCGATCAACATCGACGACGCCCGGATCCCCGACAACTCAGGCAACCAGCCCATCGACACCCCGGTCCGGGCCGACGGTCCCGCCGCCTATTTCTCCACCCTGCCCATCAAACAGGCACTGCAGGACCTGACGGACTCGGGCATCGCCGCCGAGATCTCCCAAACCGCTGGCACCTACGTCTGCAACCACGTGTTCTACGGGCTGATGGACCTGCTGGCGACGACCCCCGACGGCGGCGCCCGCGGCGGGTTCATCCACGTCCCCTACTCGTCGGACCAGGCCGACGCCCACGGGGCACCCGGCATGCCCGTCGCCGACATGGCGGCCGCACTCCGCCAGATCGCGCTCACCAGCCAGCGGACGACGTCGGATCTTCGGCTGGCAGCGGGCGCCGAACACTAGGATTCTCGTCATCGCGCGTGCATCAGAAGGTAGGTGCGGACGAATGCCGTGACACGAAAAAAGCGCCGTTAGCCCTCAAAAGGAACGGCTAAATCTATGAAAATCGAACACAATTTCGAATAAAATTGGGTATGAGCATCACCCACCTGGATTCTGAACCTCGACCAGCCGAAGCGGTGTCGTCCCTGCACAGAAATCTCCTCGCGTTGGCCGGGAATTTTACGGGCAGGTCGTGCCTTATGAGCAGGCTTGAGCTGGCCAATACCGTCGCTGCTGTAGAGGAGCTCTCCCGGGCAGTGGAGTACCTGCAGATTCTCGGAGCACATGCCGTGGACCAGCAGAATATCGCGGCGACGGGGGAGTCCGGCCAAACAATCAGGTGGAGCATGCCTGGTGTGGAGGGTGGCTCCCCGCGGGGCGAGTTTCGGGATACGGCCGACTATTTGCGGGCAAGGCTGCTGATCGGACGGTCTGAAGCGCGCCGAAGGCTCCGGCTCGCGGCAACCGTCGTGCCTCCCAGGTTCCTCAACGGCTCAAGTGGTACGCCGCGGCTGCAACATCTCAGCACAGCGATGGCCGCCGGTGAGGTCGGAGGGCGAGCGGCCGCGCTGATTAGCGATAGTGTCGAGCGGGTGCGTCCGGCTGCCACCACACCGCAGGCGCGTGGAATGCTGGTGGCCATGGAGCAGGCCTTGACCTCGCAGGCCGCTGAGTCAGACACAGACGTCCTGGCAGTGGTGGCCCGGCACTGGGAAGCAGCGATTGACCAGGACGGAAACGAACCCAGCGACGAGCTGTTGAAAAGTCGGCAGGGGGTATTTCTCCGCGGGCTGCACCGGTTGGAGATCACTGCCACTGAAGGACAGTTCGAGGTTCTCTCCACTGTCATGAACACAGCCACCAATCCCCGGATAGCAACGAATCGCCAGCAGGGCGCGGATCAAACGCAGGACTCGGTACCGTCGGCGTCGGCGGCGGCGGCGCGGTGCTGGATCCAGACGCCGAGCCCATCGTCGATTGGCGGACCCGGGCACAACAACTGCTTGACGGCCTGGTTGGCGCCTGTCGGATTGCGCTGGCAACAACCAAACTGCTCGCTACCGGCGGCCATCGGCCTCAGGTGATGGTGACCGTAGGCTTCGAGGAACTAGCGGGGAGGGTCAACGGAACCGGTCATGCTGTGTTTGCCGGGCCAGTCAGTCCCGCTACCGTCCGCCGAATTGCCTGCGATGCGGACATCGTCCCGATGGTGCTGGGTGGAAAGGGCGAAATCCTCGGCGTCGGTAGGGTCAAGAGGTTCTTCGGACCGGGCCTCCGCAGAGGGCTGGTCGCACGTGACCAAGGCTGCGGATTCCCGGACTGCACCATCCCGGCGGTGTGGTGCGAAGCCCACCACATCATTCCCTGGTATGCCAAGGGTCGAACCTCCATCGACAACGGGGTGCTTCTGTGCGGCTTTCATCATGATCTGGTCGAGCAGGGTAATTGGGAGATCAAAATGCGTCAGGGCATCCCATGGTTCATTCCCCCGCCCTACCTAGATCCCGGTCGGAAGCCGCGGCGCAACTGCTATCGCCATGTCAGCATCACGCAGATGACGGCACACGCCCGGTTCCGGGACCCCTGGGCCGGTGATTAAGGACCGCCCTTGCCCTGGTAACACGAGCTGTCGAGGCGAGATGCTGCGCAAGGTGTCGGTCCCGCATCACAAGTTCGTTTATTCAGCAGGCTCGATGCGCCAGCTCACTGTCACGCTGCAGACGACGGCGGCCTCGCCGGGAGTAACCGGCATTGACGAATCCTCGGCCATCATGGTGCGCATCCCGGGGCGGGGTACAGCCCCCGCCTCTTCGGTAATAGTTTCCACGCCACCGAGAGCGCACCCAGCCAGGTTGGCCCACCGTTGAGCCCGGTCACGTGCATCCCGCCACGCAGCGTCCTGGGCCAGGGTGGCCCTGTCCGCCGGATCGGAGAACCCGAAGGCCAGGGAGGTGATGCGGGCGTCGTCGCCGCCGGCGTGCACCACGGCGTCGAGGACCGCCGAGGCGGACGCGAGGTCGTCGATCGTCACCGTGAGGTCCTGCGAGGCAACGTAGCCGGACACTTTCTGCTCCTGGTTCTCGGCCCAGTGAATGTCAGCCCGCAACCCAATCTGGCGGGTGGCCCGAGTCAAAGAGGGGAAGGCGAAAGCGTCGAGGGCGTCAAACACCCGCGACGCTGCGTCTGCGGCCCGCAGATAGGCGTGCGGGGCCGTGGGTCGGCGTACCTCCACGCCGACGTCGAGGTGGAGTCGGTCGGGTACACCACTGACCGAGCCTGTACCGGTAACCGTGATGGTTGGAACGTCGGGGCTGGACATCATGATGGTCCCCTTTTCGCGAAGACGGCGGAAAGTGATGTGGCAAGCGGCCGCACGGGCCGCTGAACATAGCCGCCATCGGCCAATCCCGCCCGGCGTTCAAAAGTATTCGCTGACGCGGGATCGCCGGTACGCAGGAGAGAAAAAGCCGCCGCCCCGAAGTAGAGGGGGAGGAAGGGTAAACCCAGGCACGCCGCATACTGGGTGCTGTGCCGGGATTCATGGGCCAGCAGTGCTGGGCGGGGTGTCCCCTCCGAAGCCGACGCGCGGAACAGAATCACGTTCCCCACCGTGAAGGCGCTCGCGACCGGCAAGGTGCCGGTGTAGCCGAAGGCCAAAAGTAGACCGGCCGGGCCACTGCGGACCTCGCAGCGCTTCGCTGTCGCAAGGGCAAGCCCCGCCGCCGTGGACAGGTTCATCCAGTTGAGCAGCCATCGCATTCTGTGGGCCGGGACCATGGAAGTCATCCTAGTACGTGGGTCCCGGCCGCCCATTGGGGACTCAGCGCCGGTGTTAGCTAGACTTGCACCGTCTGCCAACGGTCACCGGATCCGCGGTGAAACACCAGTTGCCCACCACCACTGAAGGTATGAACATCCCGATGTCTGACTCCATACAGCCGGGCGGACCCGCCCACGCGACGTCCGCCGTCGTCGACGTTCCTTCGCCACTGGATGCGGAGGCCATCGGCGCGACAGTCGACCGCGCGCTCGCCGACATCGCCGCCGCGGCGGATCTTGACGCGCTCAAGCAGGTCCGGATCGCCCATACCGGTGATAAATCTCCGCTCAGCCTGGCGAACCGGGGCATCGGCGCCCTCGCCAAGGAGGAAAAGGCAGCTGCGGGCAAGAACATCGGCCCGGCCCGCGGCAAGATCAACGCTGCGCTCGCCGCCCGCACCACCGCACTGGAGACCGAACGCGACGCCCGCATCCTGATCGAGGAGGCGGTGGACGTGACGGCCGCGCCGCGCCGTCGTCGTGCTGGGGCTCGCCACCCGCTGTCCACCCTGCAGGAACGGGTCAGCGACATTTTCGTCGGGATGGGCTGGGAGATCGCCGAAGGCCCCGAGCTGGAATCGGAATGGTTCAACTTCGATGCCCTGAACTTCAAGCCGGACCACCCGGCCCGCGACATGCAGGACACCTTCTTCGTGGACCCGCCCGAGGCACACCTGCTGCTCCGCACCCACACGTCGCCCGTCCAGGTGCGCTCCATGCTGGAACGCCCCCTGCCGCTCTACGTGCTGTGCCCCGGCAAGGTGTTCCGCACCGATGAGCTCGATGCCACCCACACGCCCGTGTTCCACCAGTTCGAAGGCCTGGCCATCGACCGGAACCTCAGCATGGCTGACCTCCGCGGCACGCTGGAGCATTTCGCCCGGCTGATGTTCGGCGACGACGCCCAGATCCGGTTGCGACCCAACTTCTTCCCGTTCACCGAACCGTCAGCCGAACTCGACATCTGGCACCCCGGCGCCAAGGGCGGCCCGCAGTGGATCGAGTGGGGCGGCTGCGGCATGGTCCACCCCAACGTGCTGCGTGCGGCGGGCATCGACCCGGAGGAATTTTCCGGGTTCGCCTTCGGTATGGGTATTGAACGCACTCTGATGTTCCGCAACGAGGTCGGCGACATGCGGGACATGATTGAGGGCGATGTACGGTTCAGCGAGCACTTCGGGATGGAGATCTAGGCATGCGTATTCCACTTTCCTGGTTGCGTGAATTCGCACAGGTCCCGGCTGGCGCCACCGCCGAAGACGTAATGGCCGAACTGGTCAAGGTTGGCCTGGAGGAAGAGGCGGTCCACCGTCCGACCGACACCCTGTCCGGCCCCGTCGTCGTCGGCCAGGTCCTCTCCGTCGTCAAGGAACCGCAGACCAACGGCAAAACCATCAACTGGTGCCAGGTCCGCGTGGTCCCCGAAGGTCAGGCCCAGACGCTAACTACCGAGGGCATCGACCCGTCGGGGGTGCAGGGCATCGTCTGCGGCGCCCACAACTTCGTTGAGGGCGACAAGGTGGTGGTCACCCTGCCGGGTGCGGTGCTGCCCGGCGACTTCCGCATCGCCGCGCGCACAACCTACGGCCACGTCTCAGCCGGCATGATCGCGTCGGTGCGCGAACTCGGCATCGGCGACGACCACGACGGCATCCTGGTGCTCGCCACCCTCGGACTGGATCCGGAGGTCGGCTCCGACGCAATGGACCTGCTCGGCCTCTACGACCAGGCCGCCGAAATCAACGTCACCCCGGACCGCAGCTACTGCTTCTCCATCCGGGGGGTCGCCCGCGAGTACGCCCACGCCACCGGGACCACCTTCACCGACCCGGCATCCCAGGTTACAGCTCCTGCAGGAATGTCCGGGGGCTACCCGGTCACGCTGGGCGACGAGTCGCCGATCTACGGCAAGGCGGGCTGCGACAGGTTCGTCGCCCGCACCGTGCACGGCGTTGATGCGACCCGTCCCACGCCGCCGTGGCTGACTTCCCGGCTGCGCCTGGCGGGGATCCGCTCCATCTCCCTGCCCGTCGATATCTCCAACTACGTGATGCTCGAACTGGGTCAGCCCACCCACTGCTACGACCAGGACAAGCTGACCGGTGGCATTGTGGTCCGCCGGGCAACGCCAGGCGAGACGCTGAAGACCCTCGACGATAAGGTTCGCACGCTCGACGACGGGGACCTTCTGATTGCCGATGCGTCGGGCGCCATAGGGATCGCCGGGGTCATGGGCGGCGCCGACACCGAGGTCTCCGACACCACCACCACGGTGCTGATTGAGGCTGCGCATTTCGATGAAGTATCGATCGCTCGCTCACGCCGCCGCCACAAGCTGCCGTCCGAGGCGTCCAAGCGCTTCGAACGCGGGGTGGACTGGCAGGTGGCAGGCATCGCCGCGCAGCGCGTGGTCGACCTTCTGGTCGAGCTCGCCGGTGGCACCGCTGACGACGCCGGAACCGATGTTGGCACCGAGCCCGACGACGTCGTCATCGACCTGCCCGCCGGGTACCCGGCCGGCCGGATCGGAATGGACTTCACCGATGAGCAGATCACCGGTGCCCTGACCGATTTGGGGGCCGTGGTGGAAGCGCACGACGGCGGTCACACCGTCACGGCGCCAAGCTGGCGGCAGGACCTGCAGATCAAGGACGACCTCACCGAGGAGATTGCCCGGCTGGTGGGCTACGACAAGATCCCGTCGCGGCTCCCCGTCGCGCCCCCTGGTAGCGGCCTGTCCCGCGTCCAGGTGCAGCGCCGCCGGGTGCTGCAGGCGCTGGCCGACGCCGGACTCACCGAGGTGCTGTCCTACCCGTTCGTGTCACTGGACAGCAACAACACCTTCGGGTCCGCCGACGCGACGGAGCGACCCTCCGTCAAACTTGCCAACCCGTTGAGCGCCGAACTGGGCTACCTGCGCCGCTCGGTCCTGCCGGGCCTGATCGAGGTCGCGAAGCGAAACCACTCACGCGGGTTCCGCGATCTGGCGCTGTATGAGGCCGGCCTGGTATTCCTGCCGCAGGAGACGGTCGGTAGCCGGAGCATTCCGGTGCTCGGCGCGCGTCCGTCGGAGGAAACCCTGGACGGCCTCTATGACGGGCTGCCCGATCAGCCGCTGACCATTGCTGCAGTCTTCACCGGCAACGATTCCCCAGCCGGCGCCAACCACCAGCCACGCGCATGGGACTGGGCCGACGCCCTGGACACGGTCCGGCTGATGGCCGACGTCGTCGGCGTGGACCTGGACATTTCCCAGGGCGAGCACCAGGTGTTCCACCCGGGCCGCACCGCCCGCATTGGGCTGCGGACCGGGGAACTGCTCGGCTACGCGGGTGAGTTGCATCCGAAGCTCGTCGCCGCCCATGACCTGCCTCCTCGGACCGTCGCTGTGGAGATCAACGCGGACCTCTTGTTCGACGCCGCGCCGGATGTGATCGTCGCGAAGCACCTCTCGACATTTCCCGCCACCACCCAGGACGTGGCACTGGTGGTCGACGGCGGGCTGCCGGCCGACGTCGTGCTGTCGACCCTGCGCGAGGGTGCGGGGGAGCTCCTCGAAGACGTGCACCTGTTTGATGTGTACGACGGCGCGGGAATCGAGGACGGGCACAAGTCACTTGCCTTCGCCCTGCGGTTCAGGGCGCCGGACCGGACCCTGACCGCCGAGGAGGCTAGCGTCGCCCGCGACGCGGCAGTCCACCTGGCCGCCGAGCGCCACGGCGCCGTTCAGCGCTAAACCTGGGGGCGAAGGCCGTGCACGTCTGCCCAGGTACTCCGGCCCAAAGTGCAGAACCGGGGGGGGGTGGGGGAAAAACGCCAAGGGACAGACAAGAAAACGGGCAAAACCGCACAGGGTTCGGGAACAAGAAGGACT